>NZ_JBXWRD010000020.1:0-75612 GCF_059612725.1 Ruegeria sp. YKSF070
CGCTTCCCAGATCGGCCCACAGCCCACGTTCGACGATATCCAGCGCGATGCGGCCCACCTCGGCCTCGTTGGCGGCAATCTTACCGGCCTCGACCGCATAGGCCACGTCATGGCCCAGATGCGACTCCAACACCTCGGCCAGCCGTTCGAACAAACGGGGCTGTTCGGCCAGACGGACCCAACGGCGCACCTCGCGCAGGGTGGCAGGGTCATAGACAAAGGCGATCTTTTCCCAGCTGGCCAGATCGTGGAACAGGGCCCTGGGGGCGCTGTGGCTGGCCTCGCCCAGCTCTGCCCCGATCCGGGTCTCGTACCCCATCAAGGGCATGGCGTGATCAAGGCTGAGTATCCGGTCGAAATCGGTCCCGCCGATGCGCAGACCCCGGCTCGCCAACACTTGTGTGGCCGTTCCCTGGCGGTCGCACAGGGTGAAATCCGAGGTGCCACCACCGATATCGACGATCAGCATGCGGCCCTGACCCGCCACCGCCAGCGCCGCCGCCTCGGGTTCGGGCAGAAAGCTGACCTCGTTGAACCCGGCCAGCAGATAGGCTTCGTGCAGGTCGGTACAGGCCTGTGCATCGCGGTCGGCAGAGGCAGAGTGGAAATGCACCGGACGGCCCGACAAGGCGCGATCAAAGCGCTCTCCGCTCAGCCGTTCGGCTCGCGTCCGGATCTCGGCCAGAAAGCGAGCGATGACCTCGATCAGGGTCAGCCGCTCGTTAAGGAACATGCGCGGTTCGCGGGCCAGCGGGGTGCCCAAAATGCTTTTCAGCCCGCGCAGAAATCGGCCCTCCTGCCCGTCCATCATGGCGCGGGCGGCGTCGCTGCCATAGACGTAGCGGCGCGCGGCAAAGTCGATGAAGACGGCTGTCGGCAGGGTCTGTGCGCCCGGCTCCAGCGGCAATACCCGGGGATGACCCGCCTGCACCAGCCCCGCGGCGGTGTTGGACGTTCCGAAATCCACGCCAAGACGCGCCATGACTCCCCTCCCGGTTTGCGAAAGGCGCCCGGATATCGCAGGGTGGCAGACAAGGCAACGGGGGTTTTCCCGCATCGCCCGGCGCGATGGGTGCTTTTCCGGCATCACGCCAAGCGCTAGGCTTGTCCCCAAAAGGGAGGCGCAAATGCATGGCCTGATCGTGATCGACGTCCAGAACGATTTCTGCCCCGGTGGCGCGCTGGCGGTGCCCGAAGGTGATGCGGTGGTGGCGCCGATCAACGCCATGATGGTGGATTTCGATGCGGTGATCTTGACCCAGGATTGGCACCCGGCGGGGCATTCCTCTTTCGCTTCGTCCCATCCGGGCAAGGCACCGTTCGAGATGATCGACATGGCCTATGGGCCGCAGGTGTTGTGGCCTGACCATTGCGTGCAGGGCAGCCCGGGCGCCGCGTTTCACCCGGCGCTGCGGACCGATGCCGATCTGATCCTGCGCAAGGGGTTCCGCGCCGCGATCGACAGCTATTCGGGCTTTTTCGAAAACGACCGCAGCACGCCCACCGGCCTGGAGGGCTATCTGCGCAGCCGGGGCATCACCCGGCTGACGCTGGCCGGACTCGCCACCGATTTCTGCATGCAGTATTCGGCGCTGGATGCGGCGCGGCTGGGCTTTGCCGTCGAGGTTCGGATGCAGGCCTGTCGCGCCATTGATTTGGACGGTTCGCTGGCAGCGGCGATTGCCGCGATGAAGGGGGCCGGGATCGCTCTGACCTGAGATCTGGTTGCGATTTGTTAACGGACTGAAAGGTATAGATTAGGGGCGAAAGGTCATGATCTATCTTTGGGGTCGCCGATGCATGTTGCCGGGTCGCCCGATGTCGACCACCTATCTGACTATGAACGAAGGTACAGCCGGCGTGGCCTGCTGATCCGCTACGCGCGCGGGCGGGTCAAGAATTTCGCCAGTCGCCAGATCATGACTTTTGCGGGTGGTTTCGTCCTTGCCATGACCGAGGGGCTGCGTACCGCCAGCCTGGCGGTGATCGTTGCCCTGTTGGGCGAGGTGATAGATTGTCTATACCTCAATCGTTTGCCGGAACGATTGTGCAACGGGTACGGATATCGCCGTCTTTTGATCGGTAGCACCCTCACTGCCTTCGTTCAGGCTCTGACGATCAGCTATTGCGTCTGGCTGGCATGGACAGGCGCGCGCAGCGGGGCATCACCACTGTTCATCGGCTCGTTCCTGGCTGGGGCGGCCATCAATGCCGGGCTTGTGCTGCCGTTTCATCGCCCCGCCGCCGTTGCGCGGCTGGCGGTCTATGCCGGGATCACGCAATACCTCTTCCTGATTGAAGCGATAAAGCCGGGCAGGGTGGGCGACGCCCTGTTTCTGAATGCATCCGGCGCGGTGATGCTGGCCTTTATGGTCGGGCTGTTCCTGAATTTCGTGAACTGGGGCTTTCGTCAGCATCGGCGCACTACTCTGGACCTGATCGAACAGGGTCGTGACCTCGTCCGGCACCAAAAAGAGGCGCAACTGTTGTCGCTCGTCGCCAAAAACGCCAATGACAGCGTCATTCTGGCCGATGCCGATGGTCGGATCGTCTGGACGAACGAGACGTTCACGCGCATCACCGGCTATTCCGTGGACGAAGCCAAGGGCTTCTACCCCGGTGATCTGCTCAACGGCGAGAAGACCGATATTGAAGTGTCGAATGCAATTGCCGAAGCCGTCGAAGCGGGTCGCCCTTTTCGAACCGAGATCCTGAACGTATCCAAGGATGGGCGCGAGATCTGGATGGAAACCAACCTGGTCCCGGTTCTGGACAGGAACGGTCGGGTCGAGGTCACCGTTGCCATCGAGCGAGATGTGACAGCCGCAAAAGCACAGGCCGAGGAACTGGCTGCGGCGCGTGTTGCGGCGGAAGAAGGCGCCCGTGCCAAAGCGGAATTCCTCGCCACGATGAGTCACGAGATCAGGACTCCGATGAATGGTGTCGTTGGTATGGCAGAGCTGTTGTCGGATACCGAGTTGTCGGAGGAGCAACGACAATATGTAAGCACGATCCGAAGTTCCTCGACGGCGCTGCTGGCGATCATTAACGACGTACTTGAACTTTCGCGCCTGGATGCCCGCAAGATGGAGTTGCATCCCGTGAATTTCGATCCCAGGGCCTGCCTTGAAGAGACGCTGCGGCTGTTACAACCGCAGGCCCGGGCAAAAGGGCTCAAGCTGACTCTTGAAACAGATACGGACCTGCCGCCGTTGGTGCATGGCGACGATGGCCGGTTGCGTCAGGTTCTGATCAACCTGCTAGGCAATGCGATCAAGTTTACCGAGCGCGGCGGTGTGACCCTGCGCGTGCGGGCCGAGGCGCAGGAGCCTGGGCACCTATTTGTCATCGAGGTCGAGGATAGTGGAATCGGCATCGCTGCAGACAAGATCGAGCGGGTGTTCGAACGGTTCTCGCAGGCTGATACCGATACCACGCGGCTCTATGGTGGAACCGGCCTGGGATTGACGATTTCGCGCGAATTGGTCGCCTTGATGGGAGGCCGGATCGCGGTCGTGTCCACGCTGGGTCAGGGATCGTGTTTCACGCTTCGCCTGCCACTTGGGCCAGCCGGCGATGCAGGTGCAAATGCGAACACCCAGACTCTTTCGCCTGATGAGCTAGATCGGTTGCGCGGATTATCGGTGCTGGTTGCCGATGACAACCGGGTCAATCGCCTTTTGATGGGCAAGTTCCTGGCCGATCTTCCGATCCGTCTGGATTTCGCCCATGACGGTCAGCAGGCGGTTGCGATGGCAACGCGGCAAGAACCGGATATCGTCTTCATGGATATGTCGATGCCGGTGATGAGCGGGATCGAGGCGACAAGCCAGATCCGGGCATCAAAGGGGGCGCAACCTCTGATCGTCGCGTTGACCGCAAATACATTTGACAGTGATCGCGCTGCTTGTCTTGCAGCGGGGATGGACGATTTCCTAAGCAAACCCGTGGGTCGTGCCGATCTGTTTCGCTGTCTGCTGAACCATCTGCCACCGCGGGACGCGACAAGAATGAAGGCTTCAGGTTGATCAAGCGCAGCCGCGACCGGGCGAATTGCCATGACCGTAAGGCTGGCGTATCCATGGGTGATCCATTCTGAACGAGGGACATCCGTGGACATCGCAACACGCGTCTATAATCACAAGTGGAAGATCGATCCGATTGTCCGCTCCCTGATCGACACCGATTTCTACAAGCTGCTGATGTGCCAGTCGGTGTTCCGGAACAAGCCCGACACACAGGTCACCTTCTCCCTGATAAACCGTACGACGCGGATCCCGCTGGCCCATCTGATCGACGAGGGCGAATTGCGCGAGCAACTTGATCACATACGCTCGCTGCGCCTGAGCCGTGGTGAGAGCACCTGGCTGCGCGGCAATACCTTTTACGGCAAGCGGCAGATGTTCCGGCCGGATTTCATGGAATGGTTCGAGGGGCTGCAGTTGCCGCCCTATCATCTGGAACGCCGCGGCGATCAATATGAGCTGACCTTCGAGGGCAACTGGCCCGAGGTGATGCTGTGGGAGATACCGGCGCTGGCAGTGCTGATGGAACTGCGCTCGCGCGCGGTGTTGCATGACATGCGCCGGTTCGAGTTGCAGGTGCTTTATGCCCGCGCGATGACCCGGGTCTGGGAAAAGATCGAGCGCCTGCGCAGGATCGATGGGCTCACAATCGCTGATTTTGGCACCCGTCGGCGGCACTCCTTTCTGTGGCAGGATTGGTGTGTACAAGCCATGATCGAAGGGTTGGGGCCGAAATTCACCGGCACATCAAATTGCCTGATCGCAATGCGGCGCGAGGTCGAGGCGATCGGCACTAACGCACATGAACTGCCGATGGTCTATTGCGCCCTGGCTGAGACGGACACCGAACTGGCGCGTGCGCCTTATGACGTGCTGAGTGACTGGCACGAGGAGCACGACGGCAACCTGCGCATCATCCTGCCCGACACCTATGGCACCAAGGGGTTCCTCGACCGGGCGCCAGACTGGTTGGCCGGCTGGACCGGTATTCGGATCGACAGCGGCGATCCTGCCGAGGGGGCCGAAACCGCCATCGCCTGGTGGAAGGACCGCGGTGAAAACCCGACCGAGAAGCGGATTATTTTCTCGGACGGGCTGGACGTGGACAAGATCGCCGAGCTGCACGCCCGGTTTGCCGGGCGGGCCAAGATTTCCTTCGGCTGGGGAACTTTGCTGACCAATGATTTCCGGGGACTGGTACCGGACGATGGGTTGGCGCCGTTTTCGCTTGTTTGCAAGGCGGTCTCGGCCAATGGGCGACCGACGGTGAAACTGAGCGACAATCCGGAAAAGGTAATGGGCCCCGCTAACGAGATCGCACGTTACAAGCGGGTGTTCGGAGTCGGGCAGCAAACCAGCTATGCGGTCGAAGTGTAGACCGAAATCCGGCACGGATTTCGGATCGTTTTCCGGCCCGGAAAACGATCCGAATTTCAGTTTGAAATTCGGCGCCCCGCCCGCGATCTGATCCTTTCGCGCCAGACGATCATCAGCCCACCACCCGCGATGAAGAACGCGCCGGGGAACAGGTCGCCCCAAGGGGTCTCGTCGAACACCAGCCAGCCCGCGACAAAGGCGATGGGAATGCCGAAATAGCTGAAGGGGGCCAGATTGCTCTGCTCGGTCATCCGGTACGAGGCCACCAGACACAGCACCGCTGTTCCTCCGAACCCTCCCATTGCAGCGATCCAACCCAGGTCGGACCATTGAACAAGTGGGGTGAACCCGCCGCTCAGCAGCGCCAGCGCCAGCGCTCCGAACAGAGCGGCCACAACCGAATAGAGGTTGATCAGCGCGCTTGGCACCGCGCTGTCCATCTGACGCGCCGAAACGCCAGTCAGGGCGTAAAGAAACGCGGCCCCCAGCGGTGCCAGCGCATCCAGCGTGAAACTCTCGCTACCGGGTTTCATTACCAAGAGCACCCCGGCAAATCCCAGCAGAACCGCGGCCCAGCGCATCAGCCCCACCCGTTCGCCCAGCAGCGGTACCGCAAGAGCGGTCATGAACACCGCATTGGCATAGGTGATGGTCGAGGCGGTCGCAAAGGCGAGCTTGCCCAGCGAATAGTAGAACAGGAACTGGGCAAAGGTCACATAGACCCCGCGCATCAGCCCCAGCCGCCACTGCCGGATGCGCCACGGCCGCCCTGCACTGTGCCAGGCAGGCGAGGACCACAGCGCGATCACGCTGGGAAAGACGCCGAAGAAGTTGCGATAGGCTGACAGTTCGGCCGCACCATAGCTCGGCGACAGGTATTTGATGATAAGCCCCATCATGTCGAACAGGACCAGCGCCAGCAGCGACAAAAGGATGGCAAGAACCACGTTATCTCCGCTGCGCGCGCTCATCCTCAGCCGTGCCGCGCGGCGACTGTCTTGAGTTGCGAAAAGCCGTAGAGCGCTTCGAAGCCTTTCTCGCGCCCATGCCCGGACTTGCCGACCCCGCCAAAGGGCAATTCGACCCCGCCCCCGGCGCCATAATTGTTGATGAAGACCTGACCTGCCCGCAACCGCTTGGCCAGCCGCATCTGGCGCGCGCCGTCCCGGGTCCAGATGCTGGCGACAAGCCCGTAATCGGTTCCATTGGCGATTGCGACAGCCTCATCCTCGGTGTCAAAGGGGATCAGGACCTGCACAGGGCCGAATATCTCGTCATGCGCCAGCGCATGATCGGGGGACACATCAGCGAACAGTGTCGGTCGCACATAGGCCCCGGTTTCGGGGGCGTGGTCCACGATCCGGCCTTGTGCCGCGATGGTTAGGTCGGCGCCTCGGCTCAGAAACCCGGTCACGATCTCCTTTTGCCGGGCCGAGATCAACGGCCCCACCCGCAGATCCTCCATCGCGGGGCCGACGGTCAATTCGGCATAGGCCGCAGACATCCGCGCCTTGACCTCTTCATACACACCGCGCTGTGCCAGGATGCGGGACGAGGCAGAGCAGGTCTGGCCGGCATTCTGGCACCCGGCATTCACCAGGAAAGGCAGCGCGGCATCCAGATCGGCGTCGTCGAAGACCAGCTGCGGCGACTTGCCCCCCAGTTCCAGTGTCACCGGCACCACATTGCGCCCCGCCGCCTGTTGCACCAGCACGCCGGTAGCGACCGATCCGGTGAACGAGATATGGTGCACGCTCGGATGCGCCGACAGCGCCGCGCCCGCCTCGGCCCCCAGCCCCGGCACCACGTTCAGCGCACCTGCGGGCAACCCCGCCTGCATCGCCAGATCGGCAAAGGCCAATGCGGTCAGGCACGCCTCTTCGGCCGGTTTCAGAACGCAGGCATTTCCCATGGCCAGCGCCGCCCCGACCGAGCGGCCGATGATCTGCATCGGATAGTTCCAGGGCACGATATGGCCGGTGACCCCGTGCGGTTCGCGCAGGGTATAGACGGTATAGCCATCCAGATAGGGGATCGTTTCGCCCATCACCTTGTCGGCGGCGCCGCCGTAGAATTCGCAATACCGCGCCAGCGCCACCGCATCGGCGCGGGCCTGGGTCAGCGGCTTGCCCACGTCCGCTGCCTCGATCACTGCCAGATCCTCGACCCGCTCCAGCACCAATTGGCCCAGCCGGGACAGGATGCGGCCCCGCTCGGTCGCGGTCATCCGGCCCCAGTCACCAGCGAGCGCAGTCTCTGCCGCGGCTACGGCAGCGTCGATATCAGGCGCGGTGCCGCGGGCGATGCGGCAGATCTCGGTGCCGTCAGAGGGGTTGATCAGTGGCAGTGTGTCGCCGCTGGCAGCCGATTGCCATTGGCCACCGATAAGGCAGAGCGTGGGATCGAACCAGAGGGGAAGGGTCATTGCGGTCTCCTTGTCGATGGCAAAGCAATAGTTCTTCGAAATCGGCTGGCCTTCGGGTGCAGATCGGGCTTACCGGGCAGAGTGGTTGCGAGGCTATGTTCCCTGGCTGGGGAATAACTGACAGAAGAAGGGTCATGCCCGTCGCGCCCCGGTTTCGGGAAGCAGTGGCGCGGCGGCGATCAAGGCTTGGGTATAGGGGTGCGCGGGTGCGGAAAAGACCTGTTCTGTGTCGCCTTGTTCGACGATACGGCCCGATTTCATCACCAGAACCCGGTCGGTGATCGTGCGCACCACGCTCAGGTCATGGCTGATGAACAGATAGGTCAGGTCATATTCGGAACAGAGCTGCGCCAACAGGTCGAGGATTTGCGCCCGGACCGAGACATCAAGCGCCGAGACCGCCTCGTCGAACAGGATCAGCTGAGGCCGGATGATCAGCGCGCGGGCAATGGCGATGCGCTGGCGCTGGCCGCCGGAAAACTCGTGGATGTACTTGCCCGCATCGTCGGACGACAGGCCGACGGCGGTCAACATCTCGGCGATGCGGTCGCTGCGCTCCGACCCTGTTGGCGGCGCATCGAGCAGGTGAAACGGCTCGGTCACCAGCCGGTCGACCCGGTGGCGCGGGTTGAAACTGCCGTATGGATCCTGAAACACGACCTGCATACAGCGGCGGATTTCGGGATTGGCGCGTTTGCCGTCATAGACCGGTTGCCCCGCCAGACGGATTTCGCCGCCCTGTACTGGTTCCAGCCCCAGGATAGCGCGGGTCAGTGTGGACTTGCCACAGCCGGATTCGCCGACCAGCCCCAGCCGCTCGCCCCGGTTCAGGGCAAAGCTGACACGATCCACCGCGCGGTGATGGCCCGGGCGCGCAAACAGCCGGGTGCGCGGCAGGGCATAGTCGCGCACCACCTCCGACACCTCGAGCAGCGGCACGGGTGGTGGTGGCGCGGGCAGGGTCACGCGGTGACCCGAGGCGGCGAACAGCATCTTGGTATAGGGATGACTCATACCGGTCAGCAGGCGCTGTGTCGGGGCGGCCTCGACTACCTCGCCATGGCGCATGACGGTGATATGGTCGGCCATGTCGGCAACAACGGCCAAGTCATGGGTGATCATCAGCATGCCCATGCCGTATTCCTGCACCAACCCCTTGAGCAGGTCGAGGATCTGCGCCTGCGTGGTGACGTCGAGCGCGGTTGTCGGCTCGTCCGCGATCAGAAGTTTCGGGCGTAGCGCGATGGCCATGGCGATGACCACGCGTTGGCGCTGTCCACCGCTGAGTTCATGCGGATAGCGCGACAGCGGGAACCGGTCAGGCGGCAGGCCGACGCGGGTCAGAACCTCGCGCGCGCTCTCCTCGGCCTTGTCGGGCGTCATCGCCTTGTGGATCAGGATCGTCTCCATCACCTGATCGCCGATGGTCTTGACCGGGTTCAGAGCCGTCATCGGTTCCTGAAACACCATTCCGACCGCCGCGCCGCGCAGGGCGCACATCTGCGCTTCGGGCAGGGCCAATATCTCTTGCCCGTCCAGCCGGATCGAGCCGCTGGCGCGCGCTCCCCCGGGCAGTAGTTGCATCACCGCCAGCGCCGTCATCGACTTGCCCGAGCCGCTCTCGCCGGTGACGGCCACGATCTCACCCGCGTCGATGGTCAGTGAGATGCCCTTGAGGATCTCATAGGCATGGATCGAGAGTGACAGGTCGGTGATCTGCAACAGGCTCATGTGCGGGCCACCCTGAGCCTGGGGTCAAGCCAGTCGCGCAGCCCGTCGCCCATCAGGTTCAGACCCAGCACCGTCAGGATGATGGCAAACCCAGGGATCAGCGCCAGATGCGGTGCAAAGCTGACCATGGTCTGTGCATCGGCCAACATCCGTCCCCAGCTGGGCGTGGGTGGTTGCGCGCCAAGTCCGACATAGCTCAGCCCCGCCTCGGCCAAAATGCCCAGCGAGAACTGGATGGTGCCCTGCACGATCAGCAGGTTGGCCACGTTGGGCAGGATATGTTCGGCCGAGATACGTGCCGCGCCCTTGCCCGCGACGCGCGCGGCCAGGATGAACTCGCGCTCCCACAGGCTGAGCGCCGCGCCACGGGTGATGCGGGCAAAGACCGGGATGTTGAAGATGCCGATGGCGATGATGGCGTTGACGGCGCCAGCGCCAAAGACCGCGGTGATCAGGATGGCGATCACCAGCGAGGGGAAGGCAAAGACCAGATCGTTGCCGCGCATGATCAACTCGTCCAGCCACGACCCCTTGCGCGCCGCGGCGGTCAGGCCCAGCGGCACGCCCAGGCTCATGCCGATGCCCACCGCCAACAGGGCGACGGCGATCGAGGTGCGCGCGCCCACCATGATCATCGAAAACATGTCGCGCCCGAAATGATCGGTGCCGAACCAGTGCTGCGCATTCGGGGTTTGCAGCTTTGCCGGGATGTTCATCGCGGCATGGTCATAGGGTGTCCAGACGAACGAGACGAGCGCGGCCAGTACCACCAGCGAGGACAGGCCCGCGCCCAGGATCAGGTTGCGGCTCATGTCCGGGACCTCAGGCGCGGGTCAACGAGAGCATAGGCCAGGTCGACCAGAAAATTGACCACGATCACCGCAAAGACCAGAAGCATGACGACCGATTCCACCACGATCAGATCGCGTGCCGAGATTGCCTGAAACACCAGCCGCCCGAGGCCGGGCAGATAGAACACCTGCTCGATGATGATCGACCCGGCCAGCAGGAACGAGAATTGCAGGCCTATGATGGTCAGCACCGGGATCAGAGCATTGCGCAGCCCGTGCCGCCACAGTGCCTGCCGGCGGGTCAGACCCTTGGCCCGCGCAGTGCGCATGAAATCCTCGCCCAGGATGTCGAGCAGGGCCGAGCGCATCACCCGAGCCAGGATCGCCGCCTGCGGCAGGGCCAGCGCGATGGCGGGCAGGGTCAGCGAATGCAGGCCCGCGGCCAACCCCTTGTCCCAGCCCGCAAAGCCGCCCGCATTGAACCAGCGCAGGTTGATGGCAAAGATCAGCACCAGCATCATGGCGAACCAGAAATTGGGCACCGCAACGCCCAGTTGGGTCGCGCCCATCACCGCCAGATCACCAGGCTTGCCCCGGCGAGCGGCAGCATAGATGCCGGCGGGCAGGGCAATGGCGGTGGACAATGCCAGCGCGTAGAGCGCGAGCGGCAGCGAGACCCAGAGCCGGTCCGCGATCATCTGCGAAACCGGGGTGCGATAGGTGTAAGAGGTGCCGAAATCGCCGCGCAGCATGCCGGTGACCCAGCTGAGGTAACGCTCGACCTTTGACTGATCCAGACCCAACTCTGTGCGCAGCGCGGCCAGCGTATCGGGCTGCGCGTTGACTCCCAGCATGAACGAGGCGGGATCCCCCGGGGCGATCTCGATCACCGCAAAGATGACCAGGCTGGCAATGGCCAGGCTGATCGCAAGCGAGAGCGCGCGTTTCAGGCTGTAGCGGAGCATGTCGGGTCGATACCACCCATTCGGAAAAAAGACCCGCCGCCGGAGCGGCGAGCCAGAAAATCGCAGATTTTCTGAGCCATTTTCTGGGTCAGAAAATGGTCTCGCGCCTCATTCGGACCAGCTGATCGCGGACAGGTCGGTCGCGGCGGTGGGTGCATTGGCCCACAGGCCCTGCACACCGGCCTTGGCCACGCTCAGCGCGGCAAGCTGGAACAGGTAGCCGTTCACGTAATCCTCGGAGATGATACGCTGCGCCTGTTGCATCAACTCGGTCCGCTTGTCCGGGTCGGTGGTCGAATTCAGCGTCCCCATCAACTCCTGAAAGGCCGGGTTGTCGTACTGGAAGTAATAATCAGGCCGGGCATAGATACCGATATCCATCGGCTCGGTATGGCTGACGATGGTCAGGCCAAAGTTCTTGCCCTTGAACACGGTTTCCAGCCATTGCGCCCATTCGACATTGATGATCTCGGCCTTGATGCCAACCGCCGCCAGCTGCGCCGCGATGATCTCGCCGCCGCGCCGCGCATAAGAGGGCGGCGGCAGGTGCAGCGTGGTTTCGAACCCATCCGGGAATCCGGCCTCGGCCAGCAGCGCCTTGGCCTTGACCGGATCGAAGGCCGAGTTGCCGGTCAGATCGACATAGGCCGGGTTGTGCGGTGCGAAATGGGTTCCGATCGGCGTGCCATATCCAAACATCGCCCCATCGATGATCGCCTGGCGGTCGATTGCATGGGCCATCGCCTGACGGACCTTGACGTTGTCAAAGGGCGCCTGCTTGTTGTTGGTCGACAGGATCGTTTCGCCCTCGGTCGAACCGACCAGCACCTGGAACCGGGGGTCGGCTTCGAATTGCGGCAGGTTCTCGGGCGCGGGGAAGCCGGTGAACACGTCCACATCCTCGGCCATCATTGCGGCGAAGGCGGCTGTGGGGTCCGAGATGAACTTGAACGTCGCTTGCGCGAGCGCCGGCTGGTCACCCCAGTAATCGGTGTTGCGGTTCAGCACGATCTTGTCGCCCTGCACCCATTCGCCAAACGTATAGGGGCCGGTGCCCACCGGCGCGGTCTTGATGTTCTCGATGCTCTCGGGCGCCACGATCACCGCATCGCCCCAGGCCATGTTGAACAGGAAATTGCCGTTGGGTTCGGTCAGCGTCACCTTTACGGTCAGTGGATCGACAATATCGACACTGTCGATGCCGGCGAACAGTGCCTTTTGCGCGTTGGCGCTTTCTTCGGCGCGGGCGCGATCTAGGCTGAACTTGACGTCCTCGGCATCCATGGACGAGCCGTCATGGAAGGTCACGCCCTCGTGCAGCTTGAAGGTGTAGACGGTGCCATCCTCCGAGATCTCCCAGCTTTCGGCCAGGGCGGGGACGATCGATCCATCGCCCATAAAGCGGGTCAATCCCTCGAAAATATTCACATAGACCACCGAGTCGATGGCCTGCGCCGCGGCGCTGGTTGGGTCCAGATGCGGCGGCTCCAACTGCATTGCGATGGTGATGTCATCCTTGGCCCAGGCGGCCCCTGCGATCAAAGCGGCACTCAGCGCCAGACCAGAGACAAACCCCTGTTTTACAAACCGTTTCATTCCAACTCTCCCCGTTTGGTTTCGTCTGACGGGATCGTGACCCCGCCACGGATTGCCTCACTGTTTCCGCAAATCCCGGGGCAATCAAGAAATTGTTGGCGAAACCGGGCTTTCGCTGCGAGTGCGAAATATCTATGCTGCAATGCAACATTTTCTGCGGAGGACTGGAAATGAGCGCGACCGCCCGCAAGACCGCCCCCAATGCCCAGGATATCCGGGCGCTAAAGGGGGGCGTGCCGCTGGTCAGCCTGACCGCCTATACGACTCCGATGGCGCGGCTGATGGATGGGCATTGCGATTTCGTGCTGGTGGGCGACAGCGTCGGCATGGTGCTGCATGGGCTTAGCTCCACTCTGGGCGTCACAATGGAAATGATGATCCTGCACGGGCAGGCGGTGGCGCGCGGGTTGGAACGCGCGATGCTGGTGATCGACATGCCATTCGGCAGCTACGAGGAGGGCCCGGCTCAGGCGTTCCGCAATGCCGCCCGGCTGATGGCCGAGACCGGCGCTGGTGCGGTCAAGCTGGAAGGCGGGGTCGAGATGGCCGAAACCATCCGGTTTCTGGTGAAACGCGGCATTCCGGTGATGGCCCATATCGGGCTGACACCGCAGTCGATCAACACGTTGGGCGGATACAAGGTACAGGGCCGCTACGAGCAGGCCGAGGCGGTGCTGGCCGATGCCCATGCGGTGACCGAGGCGGGCGCGTTCTCGGTGGTGCTGGAAAAGGTGCCCGCAACGTTGGCCGACCGGATCACAGCCGAGGTTGCGATTCCGACCATCGGCATCGGGGCCTCGGCCGGGTGTGACGGACAAATCCTGGTGGTTGATGACATGCTGGGTTTTTTTACTGCGTTCAAACCGAAATTCGTCAAACGCTATGCCGATCTGGGTCCTCTGGCCGAAGCGGCGATTGCCGAATACGCCGCCGAAGTGCGCGCGCGCAGCTTTCCGGCGGCGGAACATGTGTTTGGCGATCAGGCCCCGGTCAAAGGTCCCAAGACATGAACGCGCCGATCCTGCGCAAGCTGGGTGATCTGCGCGCCGCCACCGCCGGCTGGAAGCGTGCGGGCGAGAGCATCGGCGTGGTGCCCACGATGGGCGCGCTGCATGACGGGCACCTGTCTCTGGTCGCGGCGGCCAAGGCGGCTTGTGACCGGGTGGTGGTGACCATTTTCGTCAACCCGAAACAGTTCAACAGCCCCGAGGATCTGGCCAGATACCCCCGCACCGAAGAGGCCGACGCCGCCAAGCTGGCGCCTTACGGGGTCGATGCGATCTATGTGCCCGACCCCGATCAGATATATCCTCGGGGGTTTGCCACCACCGTCTCGGTTTCGGGCCTGACCGATGTGATGGAGGGTGCGTGCCGCCCGGGCCATTTCGACGGCGTGGCGACCGTGGTGGCCAAGCTGTTCCTGCAAACCGGGGCCGACCGGGCCTATTTCGGCGAAAAGGATTACCAGCAGATGATGCTGGTGACGCGCATGGCGCAGGATCTGGATATCCCGATCACCGTGATTGGCTGCCCCACGGTGCGCGAGCCTTCGGGCCTGGCGATGTCATCGCGCAACATGCGGCTGTCGGCAGAGGGGCTGGAGCGGGCCGGTCGGCTTTATCCCGTCATGCGGCAGGCGGCCGAGCGGTTGGCAGCTGGCGATTCATTTGGCGATCTGGCGCCCGCGGCGCGCGAGGCACTGGGTGCCGCCGGTTTTGTCGATATCGAGTATTTCGATCTGCGCGCAGCGGACAGTCTGCGCGCGCTTGACCGACCCACCGAACCCGCGCGCCTGCTGGTGGCGGCCTGGCTCGATGGGGTGCGGTTGATCGACAATATCGCGGTTCCCCAACTAAACGATTAGTAGGGGCTTCCTGACACGTCGGAAATGCGGCTACAGTCCCGGGTCAAGAGACGATGAGAGGGGGCAGAGAATGACCTTTATTCTGGCGATTGACCAGGGCACCACTTCGAGTCGGGCGATCCTGTTCGATGGTGAGATGCGGCGGGTGGCGACCGCCCAACGTGAATTCACCCAGCATTTCCCTGAGGCGGGCTGGGTCGAGCATGACGCCGACGAGATCTGGCGAACCACGCTGGAGGTCTGCCGCGAGGTGATCTCCGCACTGGGCATCGGGCCCGAGCAGATCGCCGGGATCGGCATCACCAACCAGCGCGAAACCACCGTGGTCTGGGACAAGGCCAGCGGTGCGCCGGTCCATCGCGCCATCGTCTGGCAGGACCGGCGCACCGCCGCCATCTGCGAGCGGCTGCGCAATGCGGGTTGCGAGGACGACTTTACCGCCCAGACCGGCCTGCTGCTCGATCCGTATTTTTCGGGCACCAAGGTGAAATGGATCCTCGACACCGTGCCGGGCGCGCGCGATCGGGCCGCAGCGGGCGAGCTGTTGTTTGGCACCATCGACTCGTTCCTTATCTGGCGGCTGACCGGCGGGCGGGTTCATGCGACCGATGCCACCAACGCCGCGCGGACGCTGATGTTCGACATCCATCAGGGGGAATGGAGCAAGGAGATCTGCGAGTTGCTCGACGTGCCGATGGTGATGCTGCCCGAGGTGCGCGACTGCGCCGCCGATTTCGGTACCACGGATCTGTTTGGCGGGCAGGTGCCGATCCTGGGCGTTGCCGGCGACCAGCAGGCGGCCACGATTGGTCAGGCCTGTTTCCAGCCCGGCATGATGAAATCCACATATGGCACCGGCTGTTTCGCGCTTCTCAATACCGGAACACAGCCGGTCGCCTCGCAGAACCGTCTGCTGACGACCATCGCCTATCAGTTGGACGGCCAGCGGACCTATGCGCTGGAGGGGTCGATATTCATCGCCGGGGCGGCGGTGCAGTGGCTGCGCGACGGGCTGGGGATCATCGAGACTGCGGCGCAAAGCGGTGAGCTGGCCGCCCGCGCCGATCCCGCGCAGAACGTCATTCTTGTTCCCGCCTTTACCGGTCTTGGTGCCCCGTATTGGAAGCCCGATTGCCGCGGCGCCATGTTCGGGCTGACGCGCAATTCCGGCCCGGCCGAGTTCTGCAAGGCGGCGCTGGAAAGTGTGGCCTATCAGACCCGCGATCTGTGGGAGGCGATGCAGGGCGATTGGGGTGCGGATGCGGATGTGATCCTGCGCGTCGACGGCGGCATGAGCGCTTCCGACTGGGCGATGCAGGGACTGGCCGACCGTCTGGGTGCGCCGGTGGACCGCCCGGTGATGCAGGAGACCACGGCGCTGGGCGCGGCCTGGCTGGCCGGGATGCGGGCGGGGGTTTACCCCGATCAAGCAGGCTTTGCTGCGACCTGGGCGCTGGATGCACGGTTCACCCCGAAGATGCCCGAGGGCAACCGCGAGGCCGCCTATCGCCGCTGGAAAGCGGCGGTGGCGGCGGCGATGATGGTCTAGGCTGGCATCCGCGCGCCTTCGGCGATGGTCCGGGGGCGCGCATTCAGCTCTTCTATAGAGAACCCGGCAATGGATTTGTACCTGGCCGCATGCGCGGCCAGTTCGGTACGGGGGATCACCGTATCGATATCGTCGAAATCGCCGCCGCACAGATCCTCGACCCGTTGCAGAACCCCGTCCGGCCCGCCACCCGCGCGATTGGCCTGGCCAACGGCGGTGGTCACCGGGCGGACCTCGGCCTCATAGGCCGCCAGCGCCTTGGGCGTAATCCCATGCTCCAGTAGCCGGGCACCGATGATGCGCGCATCCAGAATCGCCTGGCTGGCCCCGTTCGACCCGACCGGATAGGTGGGGTGCGCCGCATCACCCATCAGGGTCAGCGACCCGTCGGTCCAGCGGGGCAGGGGGTCGCGGTCGACCATCGGATACTCATAAACCACCTCGGCCCCTTGGATCAGCGCGGGAACGTCGATCCAGTCGAACCGCCAGTCCGCGAAATCGGGCAGGAAATCACCGATATCGGCGGCGCGGTTCCAATCTTCTTTCTTCCATGCGGCATCTAGGGGAAACCGTTTCTCGGCGATCCAGTTCATCTCGACCATGCCGTCGCTGTCCGGGTCCGAGATCGGATAAGACACCAGCCGCAGATCGTCATGCCCGATCATCGCCATCGCGCCGCCGCCGAAATAGGCGGGCGCCCGGGTGGTGGCACGCCACAAGACGCGTCCGTTCCAGATCGGCTCGCCCTCGTCCGGGTACATCTGCGCCCTGAGCGCCGAATGGATACCGTCGGCGGCGATCAGCAACCGCCCCTCGACCCGGCGCCCATCGCTCAGGATCAGGGTGGCACCCTCTGACCCGGTTTCGAACCCGGCAGCGCGCGCACTGGTCACCACGCAATCCGCCCCGGCCCGGGCGATCAGCGCCTCATACAGCATCATCTGCAAGGCGCCGCGATGCACCGAGTACTGCGGCCAGGCATAACCAGCCCAGGTGCCGCGCGGCTCTTCCCAGATGGTCTTGCCCAGTTTCGAGTAGAACCCCAGTTGGCGCGTCCGCACGCCGATCCGGTCCAGTTCCGCTTCCAGCCCCAGGTCGAGCAATTCGCGCACCGCATTGGGTTGCAGGTTGATCCCCACCCCCATAGGGCGCAGCACCGCCGTCGCCTCGTAGATGCGAAACGGCACCCCGATCTGGTGCAGCGTCAGCCCCAGGCTGAGCCCCGCGATACCGGCACCGGCGATCAGAACTGTCATGGCCTTCTCCCTCTCTCGTGGCGACAGACTGCCCGGCGCCGGGCAAGAGGTCGAGAGGAAATCAGCCCTGATAGGGGCGCAGGAACACCGGTTTGTCGGGCTCGGACAGGTCAGCGTTGTATTGGTATCCGCCGCTGTCGAACTCGCTCAGCGCCTGTGGATCGGTCAGACGGCGTTGCACGATATAGCGGGCCATCGCCCCGCGCGCCTTCTTGGCATAGAAACTCACGATCTTGGGCGCGCCGCCCTTGTCCTCCATGAACACCGGCGTCACCACCCGCAGTTTCAGCGTCTTGGGGTCGACGGCGCCGAAATATTCCTGGCTGGCACAGTTGACCAAGACATCGGTGCCGATTTCATCGGCCTGAGCGTTCAGCGTCCTGGACAGCTGGTCACCCCAATAGTCATAGAGAGAGGTTCCCCGCCGGGTCTTCAACCGGCTGCCCATTTCCAGCCGATAGGCCTGGATCGCATCCAGCGGACGCAACAGGCCGTATAGACCCGACAGGATGCGCAGATGCTGCTGCGCCCAGTCCATTTCCTCGGGGTCGAGCGAGGCGGCCTCGAGCCCCTGATAGGTGTCCCCGGCAAAGGCCAGCGCGGCAGGGCGGGTTACATTCGCGCCGGGCGCATCGGCGAATTCGCGGAACCTATCGCGGTTGAGCCGGGCCAGATCGTCGCTCAGCCCCATCAGTTTCTTGAGATCGCCCAGCGTCAGGTTGCGCGCGGTCTTGGCCAGCCGCACCGCATCGTCCTGAAAGGCGGGTTCGGTCGCCGCAATGTCACGTTCCGCCCAATCCAGCCGCTTGGCCGGAGAGATCACCACCAGCATGTCCTGCCCTCTCGTCCTTGGTTTCGCACGTATCTAGGACGCCTGGCCCAGCACGTCCAGAAAGGCCTCACCAAAACGTTCCCAGCGCCGGTCGCCCAACAACACCTCCAGCCCGCGCCGGTCGTCGGGCCGCATCTGCGCCACCTTGGCCAGTTGCGATGCCGAACAGCTGAGCGGCTTGTCGATTCCGTCGGGGCCGCGTGCCAGATCGGCCTGTACCGCCAGCAGCCGATCGTAGATGTTGCCGGTCCCTCGTCCGGCCAGCTTGCGGCGGGCGGGGTGCAGCGCTTCGGCCGCACCGCTCACCACCTCCAGGAACAGGGCGCCGTAGCGCTCCAGCTTCTTGGCACCGATACCACCGATCCGGGCCATCTGATCCAGCGACGCAGGGCGCTTCTCGGCCATCTCGATCAGGGTGCGGTCAGGAAAGATCACATAGGCCGGGACCCGTGCCGCCTCGGCCAGAGCGCGGCGCTTGGCCTTGAGCGCGGACAGCAGCGGCGCGTCCTCGTCATTGACCATGGCCTTGACCGCAGGACGCCGCGCCGCCTTGCGCACCGTATCCTTGCGCAGTTCGATTTCTGCCTCGCCGCGCAGGATCGGCAGCGCCGCTTCGGTCATCCGCAACGCGCCATGGCGTTCGGGATCGGGGCGCACCAGATCGCGGCCCATCATCTGACGAAAGATCGCCTGCCACTGGGCGCGGTTCCATTCGGTGCCGACGCCGTAGGTGGGCAACTGGTCATGACGGCGTTCGCGGATCTTGTCGGTCTGGTTGCCCAGCAGGATGTCGATCAGATGGGTTGCGCCGAACCATTCCTCGGTCCGCAGCATCGCCGACAAAGCCATGCGCACGGCGGTGGTGCCATCAAAGCGCTCTGCCGGGCTGTCGCACAGATCGCATTTGCCGCAGGTGACCTCGGTCTCGCCAAAGTAACCCAGCAGTGTCTGGCGGCGGCAGGTCAGCGCCTCGGCCAGACCCAGAAGCGCGTTCAGCCGGGCATGGTCGGCGGCGCGGCGTTCGGGTGGGGCCAGCCCCTCGTCGATCTGGCTGCGGCGCAGGCGGATGTCGTCGGGACCAAACAGGGTCAGCGTCTCGGCCGGCCCGCCATCGCGCCCGGCGCGGCCGATCTCTTGATAATAGGCCTCGATGGATTTCGGCAGATCGGCATGGGCGACCCAGCGGATATCGGGCTTGTCGATACCCATGCCAAAGGCCACCGTCGCCACCACGATCAGCCCGTCCTCGCGGGCAAAGCGGGTTTCGACGATGCGGCGGTCCTCGGCCTCCATTCCGCCGTGATAGTGACAAGCGCTGTGGCCGTCTTCGCGCAGGGCCTGCGCCAGCGCCTCGGTCTTGGCCCGGGTGCCGCAATAGACGATACCCGACTGTCCGCGCCGGGCGCCTGCGAAATCCAGGATCTGGCGGCGCGGGCTGTCCTTGGCGGCAAAGGCGAGGTGGATATTGGGCCGGTCGAACCCGCGCAGAAAGCTGCGCGGCGCTTCTCCGTCGAACAGTTTCGCGATGATCTCGGCCTGTGTCTCGGCATCCGCCGTGGCGGTGAAGGCGGCCAGCGGCACGCCCAGCGCCCTGCGCAGCTCGCCGATACGCAGGTAATCGGGGCGGAAATCATGGCCCCACTGGCTGACGCAATGGGCCTCGTCCACTGCGATCAGGCTCACCCCGATCCGCCGCAGCATCCCGATCGCCGCGCCCGAGGCGAGCCGTTCGGGGGCCATGTAAAGCAGCTTCAGCCGCCCCGCCTCCAGCGCCTGCCAGACAGCCTCGGTCTCCTCAGACGTGTTGCCCGAGGTCAAAGCGCCCGCCTCGACGCCCGCCTCTTGCAAGCCGCGCACCTGGTCGCGCATCAGGGCGATCAGCGGCGAGATCACCACCGTCACCCCGTCGCGCATCAATGCCGGCAGTTGGAAACACAGCGATTTGCCGCCCCCCGTCGGCATGATCGCCAGCACGTTCTGGCCCTCGGCCACGGCCTGCGCTATTTCCTCCTGCCCGGGGCGGAAGGCGTCGAATCCAAACACATCTCGCAACAGCGGTGCGGCGTCGAACATCTTTGGGGTGGCCTGTCCTGATTTTTGCGCTTTGCTCTTTGGGACCACCTTACACGCGCAAAAGCGCCGGGAACAAGAGCACCGGCGCCGGTCTTCTTCTGTTCGAAAATACCTCGGGGGTGAATTGGCCGTCAGGCCAAGAGGGGGCGGCGCCCCCTCACCGCACTCAATAGAACAGCGCCGCGTTGTTGATCAGCACGATGCGCAGCGCCATGATTGCCAGCAGCACCACCAGCGGGGTCAGGTCCAGCCCGCCCATCGGTGGCAGGATCCGGCGGATCGGGCCATAGATCGGCTCCAACACCCGGTTCAGCCCGTACCAGATTTGCGCCACCAGCTGCTGGCGCATGTTCAACACCTGGAAGTTGATCAGCCAACTCATGATCACATGCGCCAGGATGAAGAACCAGACCACATCCAGGATCAGCATCAGGATTTGAAACAGCGACTGCATGGGGCCTCCTCGCGCACGAACCGCGAACAGACCTAAGAGCAGCAGGGCAAAGACGCAAGGGTTCAAGCGGGGCCCGCACAGGAAAGACTTGCCTCGCCCCCGAGCCAGCCTTCATAACCGAAGCAAATACACAAACAATTTGAACGGGGACAGGCATGGCGGATATCTCGGCGCGCAAGCGGATCTGGGGTTGGTATTTCTTCGACTGGGCCAGCCAACCCTATCACACGCTTCTTGTGACCTTCGTGTTCAGCCCGTTCTTCGCCGCGGTGGCCGCGGACTATTTCATGGGCCAGGGTTTGGCGGACGAGGCTGCCAAGGCGCAGGCACAGGTGGTCTGGTCGCAATGTCTGACCATCACAGGGCTGATCATCGGCTTCGGCGCACCCTTTCTGGGGGCGATGGCCGATATCTCGGGCCGCCGCATGACCTGGATCACGCTCTTCTGCGGCATGTATGTCGTCGGCGCCTGGGGCCTGTGGTACATGGATCCGACTGGCGGCAACCTTTGGTGGATGATGGCCAGTTTCGGCATCGGTTTCATCGGCGCCGAATATGCGCTGATCTTCATCAACGCGCAGCTCCCCTCGCTTGGCACCAAAGAGGAAGTGGGCCAGATCTCAGGCTCGGGTTTCGCCTTTGGCTATCTCGGCGGCGTGGTGGCGCTGTTCATCATGTTGCTTCTCTTTGTTGAGCAGGGCAATGGCAAGACGCTGATCGGCCTTGACCCGGTGCTGGGGCTAGATCCCGCGACCCGCGAGGGAACCCGCGCCGTCGGCCCGTTCACCGCGCTCTGGTTCGTGATCTTCATGATCCCCTATTTCCTCTGGGTGCGCGAACCCGCCGGCAGCGGGCGGCGCGGCAGTTTCGGCGAGGCGGTGGCGCTGGTGGTGCAATCGGTCAAGAACCTGCGCCACCGTGGCAGCCTGGCCAGCTATCTGGCCTCGTCGATGTTCTATCGCGACGCGCTCAACGGGCTCTATGGCTTTGGCGGGGTCTATGCCCGGTTGGTGCTGGGTTGGGAGATCACGATGATCGGCGTATTTGGCATCATCGCGGCGATCTCAGCGGCGGCGTTCAGCTGGCTGGGAGGGCTGGCCGATCGCAGGCTGGGGCCCAAGCCGGTCATTGTCGGTTCGATCCTGGTGCTGATCCTGGTCTGCGCCACCATCGTTGGCATGGACCGGACCCAGATATTCGGCATCCCGCTGGCCGAAGGCTCGAGCCTGCCCGATTTCGTCTTCTTCTTTTGCGGCGTGCTGATCGGCGGGTTCGGTGGCATCGTGCAGGCGGCCAGCCGGTCGATGATGGTGCGCCATACCGATCCTGCGACCCCAACCGAAAGCTTTGGTCTTTACGGTCTGTCGGGGCGCGCGACCGCGTTTCTTGCGCCCGCATTGATCGGAGCGGCCACGGCGGCAACCGGGTCCGCGCGCTTGGGGGTTTCACCGGTCGTCGGCTTGTTTATTCTGGGACTGATCCTGTTGATTTGGGTGAATCCAAAAGGGGACCAGAAATAGTGTTTATTCAGATCATTGCCGTTTTTCTATTGATGCTGAGTCCGGTGCTGGGTGCCGCTCCGGCGCAGGCCGAGCCATTGGCCAAAGAGCTTTTCGGGGCTCAAAAGCAGGCCTCTCGGCAGAAACCCGCCGCCTATGGCAGCTATGCCAAGGGTTGCGCGGCCGGGCTGGAGCAACTGCCCGAGACCGGCCCGACCTGGCAGGCGATGCGGCTGAGCCGCAACCGCAACTGGGGCCACCCCGAGACCATCGACTTCATCCGTGACCTGAGCGGTTTTGCCGCCCGGCAGAAGGGGTGGAGCGGGCTTTACATCGGCGATATCAGCCAGCCGCGCGGCGGACCGATGCTGACTGGGCATCGCAGCCACCAGCTGGGGTTGGATATCGACATCTGGATGTTGCAGGCCAACAATCTGCGTCTGTCGGGTCAGCATCGCGAGAAGATTTCCTCGATCTCGCTGCGTCGTGCCAAGGGGGCCTATGTCAACGACAGCTGGACCCGCCAGCATCATGCGATCATGCGCGAGGCGGCGCGCGACAAGCGGGTGGCGCGCATCTTTGTCTTTCCCGGCGCCAAGGTCTGGATGTGCAACAACGAAAAGGGCGACCGCTCTTATCTGCGCAAGATCCGGCCCTGGTGGGGACATCACTATCATTTCCACGTTCGGCTAAGTTGCCCGCGCGGCTCGCGCGGCTGTGTCGACCAGACCCCGCCGCCGCAGGGGGATGGCTGTGCCGAGGCGCAGGAATGGGTGAACAATATCCTGAACCCGCCGCCGCCGAAACCGCGCGACCCCAACGCGCCACCGCCCAAGAAACGCCGCGAATACGTGCTGGCCGACCTGCCGAAGCAATGCGCCTCCGTCTTGCGCTCGCAATAGCGGCGGCGCTGGTGCTGTCCGGTCCCGGCCTGGCCGTGGATCGCGGCGAGGCACAGCATCTGGGCAGTTTCACCTGGCGCGGATCGCAGCCCTGGTTCGGCGGTTTTTCGGCCATCGAAATGGCGTCGGACGGTATCGGCATGACCGTGCTGTCCGACCGCGCCACGATCCTGAGCGCGAGGGTGCAGCGCGACGGTGACCAGATCACCGGCGTCGAGATCGGTACTGTCCACAAGGTCAGATCGAGCAAGAACAAGGTGCTCAAGGGCCGGGTCGGCGACAGCGAGGGGTTGGTGGTCGGGTCGGATGGGGTGATCTACATCTCGTTCGAGGGCGTGGCGCGCGTGGCGCGATACACGCGCCTCGATGGCCCGGCCGAGGTTCTGCCGCGCCCGGACGCGTTTCGCTACATGGCCCGCAACGGTGCCTTCGAGGGGTTGGCGATGGACGCGCGCGGGCGGCTCTATACCCTGCCTGAAAGCAGCCGCGCCGGTGATGGCTCGATCCCCGTCTATCGCTGGGACGGGCGGGCCTGGAGCACGGCGTTTCACCTCGAGCAGCGTGGCGACTTCCTACCCGTCGCCGCCGATTTCGGACCTGACGGGCGGTTTTATGTGCTGGAGCGCGATACCGGCGCCATCGGGTTCCGCTCGCGCCTGCGCCGTTGGAACATGACTGCTAATGGGGTCTCTGGCGAAGAGACCCTGTTTCAAAGCCGCATTTCCAGCCATGACAATCTTGAGGGCCTGTCGGTCTGGCGCGACGGGCAAGGGCGATTGCGGGCCACGATGGTGTCGGATGACAACTTTCTGGTGCTGCAACGGACCGAGTTGGTCGAATACCTGCTGCCGGATTGACAGGACGGGGTGTTGCGGGCTAAACGCCCGGCTTGTCCGCGACACAGGCGGACCAAGTCGCCGCACCCTTGTCAAAACGGACCCCGAAACATGACCCGCTCATTCCTTCCCGGCATTCTTGCCATGGCCGCCATCGTGGTGGCGTCGAACATCCTCGTCCAGTTCCTGATCCTCGACGGATTGTTGACATGGGGCGCCTTCACCTATCCGCTGGCCTTTCTGGTCACCGATGTGATGAACCGCGTCTATGGAACCGAGGCCGCGCGGCGCGTGGTGTTTGCCGGGTTTGTGACCGGGGTGATCTGTTCGCTGATCGGCAGCCAGATCATGCTGCAAGGCGACGGCTATACCTATGCCGCCGTTCCGCTGCGCATCGCGGTTGCCTCGGGCACTGCCTTCCTGATCGCGCAGCTGACCGATGTGGCGGTGTTCAACCGGTTCCGGGGCGGGCGCTGGTGGCGGGCGCCGCTGGTGTCGACCCTGATCGGCTCGGCGCTGGACACCGCACTGTTCTTTACCATCGCCTTTTCGGCCAGCATCACCCTGTTTGGCCCGGATGCCGACGCCGCCGTCAACTGGGCGTGGGAGGCGGTGCCATTCATGAACACGGGCGCGCCGATGCCGCTGTGGGTCACGCTGGCCTTTGCCGACTGGCTGGTCAAACTCTCACTTGCCCTGATCGCGCTGATCCCGTTCCGCGTTATCGTTCAACGACTTGCCCCCTCTCGCGTCGCCGCCTGAAGATTTCATTTGGCGCAAATCACTTCCTGTGGCAGGCTTAAGATGAGTTCAACAGCAAAGCAAAGGAGGTGGTCCAGTGTCGAGAAAGGGATTGGTAAGAGGTGCCGGAACCTAGGGGCAGGCGCCGGTCAAGGCAGTCCTTGGCGGGTACCCGCCCCGGTCGAGCCTGTTGGCCCACTGGCACAGCTTCCTGAACTTTCGAAAGGCCGCCCGATGGGCGGCCTTTTTCATACCCGCGAGGCCCGCTAAGGTGCCGCCATGCTGTATGTGACCGACGATATCGTGATCCAGGACTGGGAGTTGAGCGAGAGCTTCATGCGCGCCTCGGGGCCGGGCGGGCAGAATGTGAACAAGGTGTCTTCGGCGGTCGAATTGCGGTTCGAGGCGGCGCGCTCGCCCTCCTTGCCCGCACCGGTCAAAGCGCGGCTGAAACGGTTGGCAGGACGGCGTTGGACCAGCGAGGGGGCTATCGTCCTGCAATGCGACGAAACCCGTAGCCAGGCCCGCAACCGCGAGATCGTCCGCGCCCGGCTGGTCGAGCTGATCGCCCGTGCGCTGGTGGCCCCCAAACGCCGCATCGCGACCAAGCCCACGCGCGGCTCGGTCCGGCGCCGGTTGGATGCCAAGAAGGCGCGCGGCGAGGTCAAGGCCCTGCGCGGCAAGATTGGCGACGAATAGACTGGCGTCTCTGCGCGCCGCTGCTAATCTCGGGTCCAGAGGGAGTGAACCATATGAGACTGGACGGAAAAACAGCTATCGTCACCGGTGGCGCGCAAGGGTTTGGCGCGGGGATCGTGGCGAAATTCGTGTCCGAAGGCGCCCGCGTCATGGTAGCGGATATCAACCTTGACACCGCGCGCGAGACCGCCGCGCAGATGGATGGCGATGCCTTTGCCCATCAGGTTGATGTCTCGGACGGCAACTCGGTCGATGCGATGGCGGCGGCGGCGCTGCGCAGGTTCGGGCATGTGGATATTCTGGTCAACAATGCCGGTGTCACTCACCTGCCCACCGCGTTGGAGGATGTCAGCGAGGCGGATTTCGATCGTGTCTTTCGCGTCAACATGAAGTCGGTCTATCTGACCGCTCGGGCGCTGGTGCCGCATATGAAGGAACGCGGAAAGGGCGCGATCCTGAATGTCGCCTCGACCGCCGGCGTTTCTCCGCGCCCCCGGCTGAACTGGTACAATGCATCCAAGGGTTGGATGATCACCGCGACCCGCACCATGGCGGTAGAGCTTGCGCCCGATGGCGTGCGGGTCAACGCGCTCAACCCCGTGGCGGGCGAGACCCCGCTGTTGAAATCCTTCATGGGCGAGGACACGCCCGAAATGCGGGCCAAGTTCCTGTCCACCATCCCGCTGGGTCGGTTCTCGACCCCGCAGGACATGGGCAATGCCGCCTGTTTCCTGTGTTCGGACGAGGCCTCGATGATCACCGGCGTCGCGATGGAGGTGGATGGCGGCCGCTGCATCTGAGCGCCGCCTCTGAGGAAAGGCAAGCCATGGTTCCAGGTCCCCGCAACCTGATCACCGATGTGCCCGGCCTGATGGTCGGCAATGCGCAGGACGATGCGCTGAAATCCGGTGCCACCGTGTTGACCGCCGATGCGCCGTTCATGGCCTCGGTCCATGTGATGGGCGGGGCGCCCGGCACGCGCGAGACCGATCTGCTGGCGCCCGACAAATCGGTGGCACGGATCGACGCTCTGGTGCTCTCGGGTGGGTCTGCCTATGGGCTGGATGCCTGTTCGGGCGTGTCCGATGCGCTGCGCGCCGCCGGGCGCGGCTATCGCATTGCCGATGCAGTCATTCCCATCGTGCCGGGCGCGATCATCTTTGACCTGCTCAATGGCGGGGACAAGGAATGGGTCGACAACCCTTATCGCGCGCTGGGTCGCGCCGCGTTTGGCGCGGCGGGCAGGGATTTCGCGCTTGGTACCGCTGGGGCCGGTACCGGGGCGCTGACCGCGATGCTCAAAGGGGGGCTTGGCTCGGCCTCGCTGGTGCTGCCCGACGGAACCACGGTGGGCGCGCTGGTTGCCGCCAATCCGATGGGCAGCGTCACCACCCCCGGTGACCGTCATTTCTGGGCCGCTCCGTTCGAGATTGATGGCGAGTTCGGCGGGCTGGGTCCCGACCCCAGCGGCGGGCTGGGTCGGCAGCTCGAGAGCCGCAAGATGAGGACCATGGCCGCCCAGGCGCAGGACCGGGCCAATACCACCATTGCCATCGTTGCAACCGATGCCGACTTGACCAAGGCGCAGTGCCAGCGCATGGCGGTCGCCGCCCATGACGGCATCGCCCGGGCCACGGTTCCAGCCCATTCACCGGGCGATGGCGATCTGGTTTTCTCGGTCTCGACCGGCGCCCGCCCGATGGCCGCGCCCGAGCGTGATCTGACCCTATTGGGCCATGCCGCCGCGTTGTGCCTGGCCCGCGCCATTGCCCGCGCCATCTATCTGGCACGTCCGGCGCCGGGTGACCTGCTGCCCTGCTGGCATCAGGCGTGATCTTGCTGACAAGCGCGTGAGAAGGTGCGACACAGTGCCTGAATCCGACGATGGTGGTGTTGACTCCGGCGCGCTCTGTCTTCTCATTTGGGTCAGCCAAAAATCTGTGGAGTTCCCAACATGAACCGATTTGTCGCCGCCGCGTTTGCCTGCGTTCTTGCCGTTCCCGCCCTTGCCGAGGGCGATGCCGCCAAGGGTGAGAAGGGTTTCAACAAGTGCAAGTCCTGCCACATGATCGAAACCCCCGCGGGCGAAACCATCGTCAAGGGGGGCAAGACCGGGCCGAACCTGTATGGCGTCGTGGGCCGGGCCGCAGCCAGCTATGAGGGCTACAAATACGGTGATAGCCTGGTTGCAGCCGGTGAAAAGGGTCTTGTCTGGGACGAGGAAAGCTTTGTCGCCTTTACCCAGGACCCCAAAGGTTTCCTGAACACCTATCTGGGTGAAACGGCGGCCAAGTCGAAGATGACCTTCAAGCTGAAATCCGGTGGCGAGGACGTGTTTGCCTATCTGCAAAGCGTCGCCGCGGAATAAATCCCGAAACCTGGTACGTAAGTGCCAGCAAGGCCGCAGTGCAAACTGCGGCCTTTTACACGCTTGATCGCCGGGAGAAACGCGCACAGGTTTGTCCGGCAAGTCGGCATGAGACCGGCAGGGCGGCCGCCCCTTGGCGCCGCGGTCACGGGAGAACACGACATGAGGATGGTATGGGCATCCTGATTCCGGCTTGGGTCGACGATACGCTTGTTCCGGTGGACAAGCTGGAAGCACATGAGAAGGGTCTGAAACACAAGGCGGTTTCAGTCTTTGTCGTGCGCGGCATGGATATCCTGATCCAGCGCCGGGCGCTGGGCAAGTACCACACGCCGGGACTGTGGGCGAATACCTGCTGCACCCATCCCGACTGGGACGAGAGCGCCTCGACCTGCGCGGTGCGGCGCCTGCGCGAGGAACTGGGGATCAGCGGTCTCTATCCGGAATACCGCCACCGGCTGGAATACCATGCGGATGTCGGCAACGGCATGGTCGAGAACGAGGTGGTGGATGTTTTCCTGGCCCATGTGCGCGGACCGCTCGACGTGGTGCCGAACCCCGAAGAGGTGATGGAGATCCGCTGGATCGGCTATCACGACCTTTTGGCGGAAGTGCGACGTTACCCCGAGCGGTTCACGCCATGGCTCAAAATCTACTTGCATCACCATGCTGACACCATCTTTGGGCCCGATCTGATCATCTCGGCCAAGGCTTGAGTGCGTCCGAGGTCAATCCCCGCCTTCCGGTGTAATCGGGAGCGCGTCCGCCGGACAGGCTTGCGCGATGTGCTGGTGGATGAGCGCCTTGCGCAGTGGCTTGGTCAGGTACTGATCCAGCCCGGCGGCCAGTATCCCCTCGGCATCGCCAGCCATCGCATGCGCGGTCAGCGCGACAATGGGCACATGGCGCCCGGTTCCGGTTTCTTGTCTTCGGATTTCCCCGGTCGCCTGTTTCCCGTCCATCTTGGGCATAGAAATGTCCATGAAAATCAGATCCGGCTGGAACTCCTGCCAGAGCTCTACGGCCTCCAGCCCGTTATTGGCGAAACGCAGGTCGATATCGAGCGTCTTGACCATTTTGCGGAACACCAATTGGTTGGTTCGGTTGTCCTCGGCGGCCAGTACCCGCATTTGGCGGCGCGCGGCGGGTTCTGCGGGTTTGTCCAGCTCTGTCCTGGGTGGGGCTTCGCTAATGGGGGCGTGCTCTGCCACGGGCGCAACACCGGTACCCATGTCCGACAATCGCGCAAACAGTTCGGCCCGCGGGATCGGTTTTTGCAGAATGCCCTGCACATGGCGTTTGGCCGGATCGGCATGGGCCACTCCCGGATTAGAGGACAGCAAGAAGATCGGCACCTCGGTCCAGCCCGCGCCACGCAGCGTTTCGGCCAGTTCCAAGCCGTCCATCTCGGGCATGTTGTGATCGCTGAGCACCAGATCGACGCAGTCACTCATCCGTTCCAGCGCTTCGACCCCCGAGGCGCAGCAGGTCACTTGCACGCCCAACTGGGCCAGCTGCTTGTCCAGGATTGCGCGGTTCACCGACAGGTCGTCGACGATCAGCACATGCCGCAGGCGGACCGGCAGGTTAGGTAGTACCGGCTGCGGTTCCTCGCTCATTGGCAGGGTGACGCGGAAGCCGAAACAGGATCCTCGCCCCTCTTCGCTTTCGACCCAGACGGTGCCACCCATCATCTGGATCAGACGCTGCGAGATCGCCAGGCCCAGCCCGGTGCCGTCGAATTGCCGGTTGCGCTCGTTCTCGACCTGATTGAACTCGCCAAAGATATGCGCCAGCTTTTCCCTGGGGATGCCGATCCCGGTATCCTCGATCGCCACGTGGATGGCGCAGCGGCCGGTGGCAGGATCGGGCACGCCGGTGACGCGGATCAGGATATGACCCTTGGCGGTGAACTTGACCGCATTGCCCAAAAGATTGGTCAGAACCTGCCGCATCCGACCAGGATCTCCGACAAACAAGGTGGGCAGGAACAGATCGTAATCCACCAGCAGCGTCAGCCCCTTGTCGCGCACGATGGGCTGCATCAGCATCGCGACCTCGTGAATGCAGCGTTCCAGGTCGAACGGTTCGGGATGCAGCACCATCTTGTCGGCCTCGATCTTGGAGTAATCGAGAACGTCGTTGATGATCACCAGCAGCGCCTCGCCCGAATTCTTGATGGTACTGGCATAAAGCTGCTGTTCCTCGTCCAGTGCGGTGTCGCAGAGCAGTTCGGCCATCCCGACAACACCATTCATCGGCGTCCGAATCTCATGGCTCATATTGGCGAGAAAGGCCGATTTGGCACGGTTCGCGGCCTCGGCCCGCTCACGGGCTGCGCGCAGTTCGGCCTCGTAGCGCACGGTCGAGGTGATGTTGAGCGCCAGGCTGACCACGTCGCCGCCGTGGCCGCGCTGGTCGATCATCTTGACATACTGGTCGTTCCACAGGCGGATCACCACCGGTTCGGGGGTGGGGGCGATCCAGCGGTCATGCATCATCTGCCGCCATTCATCGGCGGCCAGTTCACCGGTGTCGATGATGCCTTCCTCGGTCATCAGTTGCAGGATACGCATGTACGAGATACCGGGCGCCACCTCGTCCAGCCCGTCAAAGACGTTGAGATAGGCAGTATTGGCGCCGATCAGCTTGCTGTCGGCATCGAAGAAAGCGAAGCCGTCCTGAATGGTCTGGATCGAGTGCCACAGCCGGCGTTCGGCCACCTCGATCTTGGCGTTGGCGACGGTCAGGTCAGATTTGACCTTTTCGTTCTCGTCACGGACGGTGGCCACCTCGGCCTGTTTCTCGCCAATCTGCTTGGTCAGCGCCAATGCATGGCGCCCCAGCTTGCGGTTTGCCGCCGACAGTTCGGCCTGTTTCAGTTCCAACAGTCTTTCCGCGGCCAAACGCGCGCGCCGCTCTTCGGCAAGCTTGTTTACCAGGCTCATTCGTAACAGTCCCCAACGCTCAGTGGCGTCAGCATCCGGCAGATCGGTGAAAAAGAGCTTAAGCCCGTCAAGCCTGAATCCTTGCAATGGGTCAGGCGCCCATGCGACCCTTGACCCAAACAGGAGGTCGGCATGCGGCGTTTTGGATTTCTTGCAGTTCTTTCTCTTCAGTTTGCTTTTTTCGGGCTGACCGGAGCCTCGGCGCAAGAGGCCGCGCCTGGTTTTCGTTATCTCGCTACCCGTGACATGGATTTCTATGGCGAGGATCTGGACGCCCTGTTCGACACCGATCTGCAATCCTGCATTCGTGCCTGTTCGGCAAACAATGCCTGCAACGCCTTCACCTTCAACGCGCGTTCGAACGCCTGTTTCCCCAAAAGGGGTGTCAGCGAACAGACGCCGTATCAGGGGGCGCTTTCGGCGGTGAAACTGCCCAGCTCGGCGGCTGTGCGTGACCGGGCGCGGCAACAGGCGGTGCGACTGGACTTTCTGCCGGACCGCGACCTGACCCGCGCTGTCGCGCAGGCGCGTGATCTTGGGCTGCGCCATGCCGCGGGCGGGATGGAGCTGGACCAGGTCATCGCCGCGATGCGCAATGCGGGTGCGGGGGCACAGGCCGCGGGTTGGGCCGGGCTGGCGGTGTCGCTGTCGGATCGTGCCGATCTGTGGGCGGAATACGCCCGCCTGCTGCTGAGTGTGCGCAGCGATGACAGCAGCGTGAAACGCGACCATGCGCGCCGCGCCACCTCTGCCGCGCTCAACGCCTATTTGCGGGCCGAAGGTCCGGGGGCCGAAGTTTCTGCGCTGTACCTGCTCGCGCAGGCGCTGGAACGGGACGGGCGCGGCCGTGACATGGTGCCGGTGCTGCGGTTGGCCAGCACCATCCAGCCGCGCGAGGACGTGCTGGCGGCTCTGGATACGGCAATTGGCAAATACGGGTTCCGCGTGATCGAGACTACGGTCGAAAGCGACAGTGCCCAGCCGCGCATCTGTGCCCAGTTCTCGGACCCGCTGGCGCGCAGCGGGGTCGATTACGAGCCTTTCGTGCACTCGCCCGAAGGGGACCTGGTGGTGCAGGCCGATGGAAACCAGCTGTGCCTCGATGGGGTCGAACATGGCAAACGCTATCGCATCACCCTGCGCGAGGGGCTGCCTGCCGGATCCGGTGAGGCGCTGTGGAAGGACGTGACGCTGACCCATTACGTGCGCGACCGCAGCCCGGCGGTCCGCTTTCCGGGCCGGTCCTATGTGCTGCCGAAATCGGCGGATGCCGCCGTTCCGGTCGAGACGGTGAACGCCACCACCCTCGACCTGATTTTGCGGCAGGTCAGCGACCGCAACCTGCTGCGCGCGGTGCAGGAGGGGTATTTCGCCCGCCCGCTGTCCTATTGGGAGGACGAGTATTTCGCCGCGGATATCGCGCAAGAGGTCTGGATCGGCAGTGCCGAAGTGGCCAGCACGCTCAACCGCGACATGACCACCCGCCTGCCGCTGGCCGAGGCGATTTCGGGCCAGCCTGCCGGCATCTATACGCTGACGGCGCGGGTGCCGGGTGCCGACCCCTATGACAATCCCGGTGCGACCCAATGGTTCGTGCTGTCCGATCTGGGGCTGTCCTCGATCTCGGGCAATGACGGGTTGCATGTGACGGTGCGCGGTCTTTCCGACGCGGCGCCGCGCGCAGCGGTCGAATTGACACTGATCTCGCGCGCCAATGCGGTTCTGGGCCGGACCCAGACCGATGCGCAGGGTCTTGCGCGGTTCGAACCGGGGCTGACGCGCGGTACTGGCGCGGCGGCGCCCGCGCTGATCCTGGCGGCGGCGGGGGACACCGATCTTGGCTTCCTGTCGCTGATCGACCCGGCCTTTGACCTGTCCGACCGGGGCGTCGAGGGACGCAAGCCCGCGGGCCCCGTCGATGTGTTCCTGACCACCGACCGGGGCGCCTATCGCGCGGGCGAGACCATTCATGCGACAGCGCTCAGCCGCGATGGCACCGCGCGTGCCATCGACGGTCTGCCGCTCACCGCGATCCTCACCCGGCCCGACGGGGTGGAATATGGCCGCAAGGTCTCGGATGGCGGTGTGGCGGGGGGGCATGTCTTTGCCCTGACCACCGGTGCCAGCGCCCCGCGCGGCACCTGGCGGATCGAGATCAAGACCGATCCCGATGGACCCGCGCTGGCCAGCCAGGCCCTGCTGGTCGAGGATTTTTTGCCTGAGCGGATCGATTTTGACCTGGCGCTGCCCGATGCGCCAATCCTGCCCGGCGACAGCCCGCCGCTGAGCATCGAGGCGCTTTACCTGTTCGGGGCGCCGGGCGCCGATCTGAGCATCGAGGGGCAGGTGCAACTGCGCGCCGCCGACCAGATCGCGGGCTGGCCGGGATACCGGTTTGGCCGCCATGACGCCGGGCTTCAGACCCGCACCAGCCATTTCGGCGATGCCCGCACCGACGCGACGGGGCAGGCCCGACTGGCGGTCGAGATCCCGCAGATCGACGCCGAGGGCAAGCCGCTCGAGGCGGTGGTGACGGCGCGGCTGGCCGATGGTGCCGCCCGTCCGGTTGAACGCCGGATATCGGTGCCGGTCTCGCCGGCCACTCCGGTCATCGGCATCAAGCCGCTGTTCGAGGATGTGGTGAGCGAGGGTACCGAGGCCGGGTTCCAGGTGATTGGCCTGACCCCGGAGCTGACGCCCCAGCCGATGCGGGTGAAATGGACGCTGAACCGGGTCGAGACGCGGTATCAGTGGTACCAGCTTTACGGCAACTGGAACTGGGAGCCGGTGACCCGCCGCACCCGCATCGCCACCGGCGAGGCCGATCTGGGCGGCGATCCGCTGTCCCTGTCGCAGCCGGTGGAATGGGGTGAATACGAACTCCTCGTCGAGCGGCTGGATGGGGCCTATGTCGCCGCGTCCGCCGATTTCTATGCCGGCTGGTATCAGGCCGCCGATGCGGCGGCGACGCCCGACCGGCTGGAGCTTTCGCTGGACAAGGACAGCTATCGCCCGGGCGACACCGCGCGGCTGCGGATCGTGCCGCGCATGGCGGGCACCGCGCTGGTCACGGTGCTCTCGGACCGGGTGATTGCACGGCAGGCGGTCGAGGTGGCGGCGGGCGAAAGCGTGATCCCGTTGACCGTGACCGAGGAGTGGGGCACCGGCGCCTATGTCACCGCCACCGTGATCCGGCCGATGGACGTGGCCGCCGGGCAGAACCCGGCGCGTGCACTGGGTCTGGCCCATGCAACGGTGGAACCGGTGGGCAAGGCGCTGACGGTTGCGATCGACGCACCCGAGGTGGCGCGACCGCGCGCCACCCAGCCCGTGCGCCTGACGGTTGCGGGCGCGCAGGCGGGTGACGAGGTCTGGCTGACGCTGGCGGCGGTCGATCTGGGCATTCTGAACCTCACCGGCTTCGAGAGCCCCGATCCGCAGGGCCACTATTTCGGCCAGCGGCGGCTGGGGGTCGAGATGCGCGATGTCTATGGCCGGTTGATAGACGGCATGAACGGCGCCTTGGGAACGGTTCGTTCGGGCGGGGATGCCGATAATGGCTTGCGGTTGCAATCGCCGCCGCCGACCCAGGACCTGATGGCCGTGTTCAGTGGCCCGGTGCAGGTGGATGCCGATGGCGGCGTTTCGGTCGATATACCCTTGCCTGCCTTCAACGGGACCGTGCGGCTGATGGCGGTGGCCTGGTCCGACCGCGCTGTGGGACAGGCCGAGCGGGACATGATCGTGCGTGATCCGGTGGTGGTGACGGCGACGGTGCCGCGCTTCCTTGCGCCCGGCGACAGCAGCCGGGTGCGGCTGGAGGTGGTGCATGCCGATGGCCCGCCGGGCGAGATGGCGTTGAAACTGGCCAGCGCCCCGGGCCTGCAATTGGGCGCCGCACCCGACCTGTTCACGCTGACCGAGGGGGGCAAGGCCGTGTTCGAGGTGCCGGTCACCGCCACCGCGCTGGGCGATCCGGTTTTGACGGTCGAATTGGTGACGCCGGGCGGGCAAGAGCTGCGCCAGGTGTTGAGACTGCCGGTGCGTGCCAATGATCCGGTGGTGGCCCAGACCCGGCGCTTTGCGCTGGGGGCGGGCGACAGTTTCCTGTTCTCTCGCGATGTCTTCACCGGGCTCAGGCCCGGATCGGCGCGGGCCATCCTGTCGGCCGGTCCGCTGGCGCGTTTCGATGCGCCGGGCCTGTTGGGGATGCTGGACCGCTATCCCTATGGCTGCACGGAACAGGTGACCTCGCAGGCGATGCCGCTGCTATACCTTGGGGCGGTGGCGCAGGCAGCGGGGCTGGGCACCGGACCGCAGGTGGCTGAGCGGATCGACGCCGCGATCCGGCGCATCCTGACCCGGCAAAGCGCCAATGGCGCCTTTGGTCTGTGGCGTGCCGAGAGCGGTGATTTCTGGCTCGACGCCTATGCCTCGGACTTTCTGAGCCGGGCCCGGGCCGAGGGCTATTCAGTGCCGGACCGCGCCTTTGCCATGGCGATGGACAACCTGCGCAATCGGTTGAACTATGCCCCCGATTTCGACGAAGGGGGCGAGGATATCGCCTATGCCCTGATGGTGTTGGCGCGCGAGGGCGCGGCGGCGATGGGCGATCTGCGCTACTACGCCGACGTCAAGTCGGATGCCTTTACCACGCCGCTGGGCGCGGCACAGCTGGGATCGGCGCTGGCCATGTATGGCGACCAGACGCGGGCCGACGCGATGTTTGCCCGTGCCGCGCGCATGGTCGCGGGGCAGCGGTCCGAGACACCCGTCTGGCGGGCCGATTACGGCACCAGCCTGCGGGATGCGGCGGGCTTGTTGACGCTGGCCGCCGAGGCGGGCAGCGCGGTGATCGACAGGGATTCTCTGATCAGCCGCATCAGCCAGCCCGCGGGTGAGATGTCGACCCAGGAGGCGGCCTGGAGCCTGCTTGCAGCACAGGCCTTGGTCAAGCAGCCTGAGCAATCGGGCCTGCGGGTGAATGGCGCGTTGGTGGATGGGCCCTTTGTGCAGGTGCTTGCAGGGACCAGTGACGAGGTGCTCAACATCACGGCCGTCGATGGTGGCGCCACCGATATCACCCTGACCATGCTGGGTGTACCCGAGGTGCCGCCGCTCGCCGGTGGCACCGGCTATACCATCACTCGCGCTCGCTACACGATGGACGGGGCGCCCATCTCCCGTGACGCTTTCGCCATTGGCGAACGGTTCGTGACGGTGCTGACCGTGACCCCGTTCGAGGCCTCGGGCGGGCGGCTGATGGTGAACGATCCGCTGCCCGCAGGGTTCGAGATCGACAACCCCTCGCTGTTGCGTTCGGGCGATGTGCGGGCGCTGGACTGGCTGTCGCTGGACGAGGCCACCCATACCGAGTTCCGCAGCGACCGGTTCCTGGCGGCCATCGATCTGACCGGCACCCGGCCCGTGACGCTGGCCTATGTCACCCGCGCGGTCAGCCCGGGTGAGTTCCACCATCCGGCGGCCTCGGTCGAGGACATGTACCGCCCCCGCTATCGCGCCCGCACCGACACGGGTCGCATCCGTGTCGGGCAATGAGCGGGCGCAAGGCCATTGCCACCGCCCATTGGCGGCGGCTGGATGGCGAAGGGTCCGACCGCTGCACCCTGTCGCGGGTGGCTCAGGGCTGGATCATGGTGGGCCATGCCCATTGGCGCGACGGGGATTGCGACACCACGCTCAGCTATGACATCCGCTGCGCGCCCGACTGGCGCAGCCTGTCGGCGGATGTCGCCGGAGAGCGCGGCGGGCACCCCCTGTCGATGCGGATCGAGGCGACGCCGATGGGCTGGCGGATGGACGACGTGCTGCAACCGGGCACCGAAGGGTGCAGCGATCTGGACCTCAGCTTTACCCCGGCGACCAACCTGATGCCGATACGGCGGCTGGGGGCCTTTGCGGGCGACGAATTGCGCGTTGCGGCTGCCTGGCTGATGCCCGATCTGGATTGTGTGGCGCGGCTGGACCAGATCTATACCCGGTTGCCGGATGGTCGGGTGCACTATGCCTCGGCCGGGTTTGCGGCCGATCTCGACCTGCATGCCAGCGGTTTTGCCACGCAATATCCCGGGCTCTGGCAGGGTTGGGTCGATGATGCCTAGGCCAACACGCTGGCTGATGGTGCTGGCGCTGATCCTGTGGGGGGGCGCGGTGCTGCGTGATGGGGCGGATCGCTGGATCGACGCCACCCAACTGCCGCCGGTCCTGACTGAAACGGGTGTCGAGATACGCGACCGCAACGGCGCCCTGTTGCGGGCCTATCAGGTGGAGAATGGTATCTGGCGGCTGGCGCCGGGGGCGGTGGACCCGGACTTTACCCGCATGCTGATCCGCTATGAGGACAAGCGCTTTGCCGATCATGCCGGGGTCGATCCGCTGGCGATGCTGCGCGCCGCTGGACAGGCGCTGTGGTATCGTCGTCCGGTCTCGGGCGGGTCGACCCTGACGATGCAGGTGGCGCGGCTGATCGAGGATGGGCCCACCGGGCGCTGGGCGGGTAAGCTGCGCCAGATCCGGGTGGCGTTGGCGTTGGAACGACGGCTGGACAAACAGCAAATCCTGGCGCTCTACCTGACGCATGCGCCCTATGGCGGCAATCTCGAAGGCGTTCGCGCCGCCGCGCTGGCCTGGTTCGGCAAGGAACCGCATCGCCTGACCCCGGCGCAATCGGCACTGTTGGTGGCATTGCCGCAGGCGCCCGAGGCCCGCCGCCCCGACCGCCAGCCGCGCGCGGCGCGGGCCGCGCGCGACCGGGTGTTGCACCGGATGCAGGCGCAGGGTGTGATGAGCGGCGATGCGATGCAGGCTGCGCTGGGCGAAGCAGTTCCACAGGCACAGCGCCCCTTCCCGCTGTTGGCGCCGCATCTGGCCGACCGCCTGCGCGCGGCTGACCCAACGGCACGGCGCCACGACGTCACGCTGGAGGCAGGCCTGCAATTGCGGCTCGAAACCTTGCTGGCCAAGGCGGCGCTGGAGGCCGGAGGGCGCCTGTCGGCGGCGCTTATCGTGGCCGATCACCGCAGCGGAGAGATCCTCGCCTCGGTCGGCTCGGCGGGCTACAGCGCCGAGCGGCAGGGTTTCGTTGACATGACCCGCGCATTTCGCTCGCCCGGTTCGACCTTGAAACCTTTTGTCTATGGCCTGGCCTTCGATCAGGGGCTGGCCCATCCGGAAACCCTGATCCAGGACAGTCCGGTGATGTTCGGCCGCTATGCACCGCGCAACTTCGACGGCGAATTCCGCGGAGAGTTGCGGATACGCGAGGCGTTGCAGCTGTCGCTGAACATCCCGGTGGTGCGGCTGACCGACGATCTGGGCCCCGTGCGGCTGATGGCGGCGCTGCGGCGGGGCGGAGCCGCGCCGCGCCTGCCCGGCGGCACGCCGGGTCTGGCGATTGCGCTGGGCGGGGTCGGCCTGACGTTGCAGGATCTGGTCCAGCTTTATACCGGTCTGGCGCAGGGCGGGCAGGGGCCGCTGCTGCGCCATGCTCTGGGCGAGGCACGGCAACCGGCGGGTCGATTGTTTTCCCCGGCTGCCGCATGGCAGGTGGGCGATATCCTCGCGGGTCTGGCGCCACCGCCCGGGGCGCGGCGTGGTGTACTGGCCTATAAGACCGGCACTTCTTATGGCCATCGCGATGCCTGGGCGGTGGGGTTCGACGGCGCCCATGTGATCGGGGTCTGGATGGGCCGGGCCGACGGTACCCCGGTGCCGGGCGCCTTTGGCGGCGATCTGGCAGCACCGGTCCTGTTCGAGGCGTTCGGGCGGCTGAAACCCGCCTTTGACCCGCTGCCGCCGCCACCGCCCGACACGCTGATCCTGCCCACGGCAGAATTGCCTCTGCCACTGCAACGCTATCGCCCGAGGGGTGCGGTGTTCGAGGTCGAGCCCGATGCGCCCGAACTTCTGTTTCCGCCTGATGGCGCGGTGCTGGCCATCGACGGCGGGTCGGTCACGGTCAAGTTGCGTGGGGGTCAGGCGCCCTTTACCCTGTTGGCCAATGGCAGGCCGCTGGCCACAGGCATCTTTGCCCGCGAATTCGATGTTCCCTCGCCCGGCAAGGGGTTTGCCACGCTGATCCTGCTGGATGCGCGGGGCCGGGCCAGCCGGGCAGAGCTGCGGCTGGATTGAAGACGACTACCGCCGCCCCTCGCGCAACCATCCCGCGATGACAAAGCCCGAGGCCAGCAACAGCACCAGCCAGGCCGGGGCCAGCGGCGTCTGCCGCACATCGCGGGTTTCATAGGCGCCGCGCGGTGTCAGGCCCAGCCAGCCGCGCCCGGCGGCGGGCCGCCCCTCGCGCACATTGCGGATGGTGGGCAGACCTTCCTCCAGCCGGAAGATACCGCTCTTGAGCGGGGTGATCAGCGGTTCCATCAGGGCGGCGGTGGCGATGGTCGCCTCGAACTCGCGCGGGGCGGCGGGCCCAAGGCCGATGACCGCGCTCTGATCGCCTTCGCGCAGCCGGTAAAGGCCGATCTCGGGCCCCTGATAAAGCGCCTCGAACCGACCCGGAGACACCTCCTCCATCGGCAGCACATCCTCACCGCCATCGGGGCGAGTGATGGTGACCGAGCCGACCTCGGTTTCCAGCGTCCGCCGGATGATCCGCATGGTCTGGCCCTGCGCCTCGGCCCAGAGCGCGTCTTCCTCCAGTTCGGGTTCCTTCATCATCCAATGCGCCAGGCGGCGCAGCAGCTCCAGTTGCGGGCCGCCGCCCTCGTATCCGCGCCCCCAGAGCCAGGCGTGATCGGTGGCCAGCAGCGCCACCCGCCCCTCGCCCACCCGGTCGAGCACCAGCAGCGGCCGGCCTTCGACCCCGCTCATCAGCACATGGCCTGAATCCTGCGTGACCTCGATCTGACGCAGCCAGCGGCCCCATTCCCCGGCGCTGTCCAGTTCGGCGGTGACCGGGTGGCGGGCGCCCTCTTCGGTGACTTGCGCGCGATAGGCCTCTTCGATCACCCGGGCGGTGGGGCGCGCGGGCAGGACCGGCGACAAGGGGGTGCGATAGATGCTGTCGGCGGTGGCGAAATCCGGCCCCGCCGCTACCAGTACCGCGCCGCCCCGGTTCACGTAATTGGCGACATTGTCCAGATAGATCGCCGGCAGGATGCCGCGCCGCTTGTAGCGGTCAAAGATGATCAGGTCAAAATCGTCGATCTTTTCCAGGAACAGCTCGCGCGTGGGAAAGGCGATCAGGCTCAGCTCGTCAACCGGCACGCCGTCCTGTTTCTCGGGCGGGCGCAGGATGGTGAAATGCACCAGATCGACCGAGCTGTCCGATTTGAGCAGGTTGCGCCAGGTACGCCCGCCCGGATGCGGCTGACCCGATACCAGCAGCACCCGCAGACGGTCACGAACACCGTTCATCTGGATCAGCGCGGTGTTGTTGCGGTCGGTCAGCTCGCCCTCGGCCACGGGGACCGAGAATTGCACCACGTTGCGCCCACCATGGGGAAGGGTCACCGGCAACTCCAGGTCCTGGCCTACGGGCAGCGTCAGCCGCTCGGGCGGGCCGCCATCGACCGAGATCTCAAGCTCTGCAACCGCGCCCTGACCGGCGGGCACTGCACCGGCATCCTCGATCCTGAGGCTCAAGGTGACCGGCTCGCCGATGATGGCAAAGGCGGGGGCGTTGCGCACGATCAGGCGTCGGTCCCAGTCAGTGGCCCGCCCCGATAGCAGCAGATGCATCGGCGCCGGAAGTGCGGGGGCGCGGTCCAGATCGTGCACCTGCCCGTCGGATAGGGCAAGGATACCTGCGATCCGGGCGCGTGGTTCCTCGTTTAGCGCCTCGGTAAGGGCCGCCATCAGCTGGGTGCCGGTATCGGCCTCTCCATCGCCAACTATGATGCGGCGCAGCTCGGTATTGGGGCGGCTCTCGATGCTGGCGGCCAGTTGATCAGCGGCGCTTGTGGTCTGGCTCGGTCGGTCGGACAGGCCCTGACTGGCGCTCTGATCCTCGATCATCAGCACGATGTCGGAAAGGGGTGCGCGGTCCTCGACCTGCCAGACCGGGGCGGCGAGCGCGGCCAGCAGCACCAGTGCCGCCAGCCCGCGCAGAGCCCAGCCCGACAGGCCGCGCCACAGCGCCAGTGCGATACCCGCCAGCGAAAGGGCAGCCAGCGCGATCAGCAGCGGCAGCGGAACAAGCGGATCGAGCAGGAGGTCTCCGGTCATTGTCCCAACCTGTCAAGCAGCGCAGGCACATGGACCTGATCGGATTTGTAATTGCCGGTCAGCACATGCATGACCAGATTGACGCCAAAGCGATAGGCAAGCTCGCGTTGCCGCTCGCCACCGTAACCGCGCCCCACCGGCAGCATGGCGCGGCCATTGTCATCGACCGCCCAGGCGGCGGCCCAATCGTTGCCGCCGATCACCACCGGGGTGACCCCGTCATTGAGATTGCGAAAGGGCATGCCCTCGATCTGTTCGGCATCGAGCGGGGCGGCCTCGACCCAGATATCTGCGCTGGCATGACGGCCCGGGAAATCCTGAAGCAGGTAGAATGTGCGGGTCAGCACATGATCGCCCGGCACCGGCTCCAGCGGTGGAATGTCCAGAGGCGCCGCCAGCTGTTGCAGCTTTTGCCCGTTCGGGCTGCCAGCGCCAAAGCGGGCGATATCGGCGTCGCGGGTGTCGAACAGGATCATGCCGCCTAACCGAAGATAGGTGTTGAGCCGTGCATAGGCCGCATCCGACGGCTGCGGCTGATCGGGGGTGACGGGCCAATAGAGCAGCGGGAAAAAGGCCAGCTCGTCCCGTTCGAGGTCGACGCTGAACGGGGCTGCGGGTTCGACCGAAGTGCGAAAGAATAACGTGTCCGAAAGGCCGCGCAGCCCGGCCAGCGCCAGATCGTCCACCGTGCGATTGCCGGTCAGCACATGGGCCAGCACCATCTCGCGGGTGGCGTCGCGGGCGAAGCGGTCGGCCTCGGCCTGTTGCGCCTCGGCCCCGGGCGCATGCAGCAGCAAACCCAGCAGCGCAGCGGCACGGCCAAGCGGGCCGAGCCGGCCCGACAGTGCCAGCGAGGCCGCGACATCCAACGCCAGCAGCACCAGCGCGAGCGCCAACAGCCAACCACCCAGCGGTTTCTCTGCCGCGATGCTCAGCCCCAGCACCGGAATCGATGCGGGCCATTGCGCCGGGGTCAACACACTGTCGGCGCCCAATACGTTGCGCGCCAGCCGCCGGCTCTCGTTTGCATAGACGCCAGGGCGCAGCTCTGGCCCGATGGCGGCGCTGGCCAGCGCGGTGCCATCGACGCCGGGCAGGTTGCCGGCATCGTCCAATTGCCCAAAGCCATCCATCACCCGCAACGGGCTCCAGACCGTACCTTCGAGGTTGATTGCATCGGCACTTTTGGCGGCCGAGGAAACGGCGAGCCGGTCCAGCATCTCGACATAAAGGCCCGACAGCGGCAGGCTCGACCATTCCGCATCCGCGGTGACATGAAACAGCACCACCTGACCAAGCCCCAGCGCCTTGCGGGTGACCAGCGGTGTGCCATCGCTGAGCGCGGCGATTACCCGGTCGGCCAGATCGGGGTCGGGCTGCGCCATGACCTGGGTCGAAACGGTGACGTCGTCAGGGATCGTCAGCCCGTAGAAAGGCGAAGTATCGGCAAATGGAGCCAGCGTCTTGGCCTCGCCCCAGCTCATCGCGCCGCCGACGGTACGGCCGCCGCTGCGCAGGCGGACCGGCAGCAGCGGGTCGATCTCGTCGCGGCCGATATCGCTGGCCGCCATGCGCGGTCCGGCAAAGCGGACCAGGATGCCGCCCTGTTCAACCCATTCGGTCAGCGCGCTCCGTTCCAGTGTGGCCAGTGTCACCACATCTGCCAGTACCACGATATCGGGATTGGCGGGCAGCACATCCAACAAGGCGCCGTCGATGAAATCGGAATTGGGCACCAGCACCTGTGTCAGGTAGTGCAGCGGCGACAGCAGCTCCAGCCCCTCGCGATCCTGCCGCCCGGCAAATAGCGCGACCTCGTGCCGGGCCAAGCTGTCATCGGTCAAGGCCACTGCTCCAGCCGCGCGTTGGCCCTCAAGCTCGAACCGGGTGACGCGGGCCCGCAGTTCCGAGGGCAGGGAAAGCGCCAGTTGCGCCTCGGTTTCACCTGCGGCAAAGCGCGCCTCGCTGCGGTTCAGCACCCGGACCGTTCCGGCGGGATCAGGACCCAACGCCAGTACCGCCTGGATGCGCTCGGGCCCCGGTTCGGCACGCAGCAGCGTCAATTGAACGGCGCCATCGGCGAATGTAGCCGGGCGCAGACCCAGCACCGGGTTGGGTGACTGATAGACGGTGACCGCGCCGCGCGCGCCCAGCGTGTCGAGCAACTCGGTCCGCCCCGCATAGTCCAGCCCGTCGCTGAGCCAGAGCGTATCGAACCCGCCCGCCTGCGCGCCGACTGCCTGCGCGGCGGCGGCCAGTTCGGCCTGACCCGGTTGCCAGGGCATCGGCGAAAGACCGGGCAGCCGACTGCGCCAGGCAGCGGCGGATTGAAACACCAGATCCTCAGGCGCGCCCAGCCGCAGCACCGCGACCGGACGGTTGGTCCGACCTGCTTCGGTCAGACGCGCCTCGAGCAGGTCGATCTGTTGCGTCCAGCGCGCCGCCCCGGCCCAGCTGGCGTCCAGCACAACAAGCAGGGGCTGGTCGCCCTCGGCCTGTTGCCGGGGATTGAGCACCGGTCCGGCCAGGCCCAGGATCACCGCCGCCACCGCCAGGACCCGCAGCAAGAGCAGCCACCAGGGCGTTCGGTCCGACACGCTTTCGTCGTCACGCAAACCCAACAGCAGACTGACCGCCGGGAACAGCCGGCGGATCGGTGCCGGTGGCACCGCACGCAGGATCAGCCAGAGGATCGGCAATGCCACCAGCGCCAGCAGCAGCCAGGGCGCGGTAAAGCCGATGCCGCCCAGAACCGTCATCGCACTCTCCCGTCCAGGGCGCGCCACAGCCACAACAGCGCCGATTGCGCGCTGTCGCCGGTATGGTGCAGGCCCAGTTGCCAGCCAGTCGCCCGCGTAAGCGCCATCAACGCGTCGCGGCGTTCGGCCAGCCGGACGAGGTAGCGCTCGCGCAGCTCTCCGGCCTTGAGGGTTTCATGACGCAGCGTGCCGCCCACGCTTTCGAACAGGGTGCGCCCGCGATAGGGAAAGCTTTCCTCGGCGGGGTCGAGCACCTGCATCAGCACACCGCGCACACCCCGGTCAGCGGCCTTGGACAGGGCCAACTCGACCTCTTTGAGATCACCCAGAAAATCGGAAACGAACAGCGCGCGGGCATGCGGGATCATGGCCCGGTGCTCGGGCGGGGCATAGTCGGCCTCGGCATCGCGCGACCAGGCCTCGGCCAGCCGGTGCACCTGGGCATTGCCGCGGCGTGGCGGCAGTGTGGTGCCGGTCAGCCCGACCCGCTCGCCGCCCCGTACCAGCAGGATCGCTACCGCCAGCGCCAGCAGGCGGGCGCGGTCGGCCTTGGTCTCGGTTCGCTTGTCCGAACTGAAGCGCATAGAGGCACCCTGATCGACCCAGAGCATCACCGATTGCGCGATCTGCCATTCGCGCTCGCGAACAAATTGCAGGTCGCCCCGGGCCGAACGACGGTGGTCGATCATGCGGCGGCTGTCGCCCGGCTGGGCCGGGCGATATTGCCAGAAATCATCGCCCAGCCCGGCGCGGCGGCGCCCATGATCGCCCAGCAGCACGGTGCCCGCCAGATGCTCAGCCCGCGCCAGCAGGGGCGGCAGCGGGGCGGCGGCGGTTTCGGCACGATGCCTGAGGGCGGGGGCGACGCTCACGCGGCGACCTCGTTCCGGGTCAGGTTGGCGGCGGTCTCGTCGATCAGGCCGGCCAAGGTATCGCCGCGCGCCCGGGCGGCAAAGTTCAGCGCCATCCGGTGGCTGAGAACCGGGCGGGCCATGTCCAGCACATCCTCGGGGCTGGGCGCCAGCCGGCCCTGCAGCAGCGCCCGCGCCCGCACCGTCAGCATCAGCGCCTGCGCCGCGCGCGGGCCGGGACCCCAGGCCACGGTGTCGCGCACCCGGTCGCTGACCCCCGGCTCGTCAGGACGGAAGGCGCGCACCAGGTCGAGGATCATCTCGACCACCGACTCGCCCACCGGCATCCGCCGCAGCAGCACCTGTGCGGCCAGCAGATCGGCCTGGGTCATCACCTGATGCGCCTCGGCCTCTTCGGCGCCGGTGGTGGCAAGCAGAATTTCGCGCTCGGTCGCGCGGTCGGGATAATCGACGTCGATCTGCACCAGGAACCGGTCCAGCTGCGCCTCGGGCAGGGGATAGGTGCCTTCCTGCTCGATCGGGTTCTGGGTCGCCAGCACGTGAAACGGCGTGCCCAGCGGCCGGTTCTCGCCCGCCACGGTGACCGTTTTTTCCTGCATCGCCTGCAACAGCGCCGACTGGGTGCGGGGGCTGGCGCGGTTGATCTCGTCCGCCATCAGAAGCTGGCAGAAGATCGGACCGGGAATGAAGCGGAACCGGCGGCTGCCGTCCTCGGCGGTGTCCAACACCTCGGAGCCAAGGATATCGGCGGGCATCAGGTCGGGCGTGAACTGGATGCGGTTGCCATGCAGGCCCATGACGGTCGACAGGGTCTCGACCAGTCGCGTCTTGCCAAGCCCCGGCAGGCCGATCAGCAGAGCATGTCCACCGCACAAAAGCGCGGTCAGGGTCAGGTCCACCACCCGCTCCTGGCCGATGAAGCGGCGGGTGATCGAGGCCCGCGCTTCTTGCAGCTTGATGCCAAGCGCGTCGATTTCCCCGAGCAGGTCGGCAGGTTCGGACATGGTTTTCCCTCCGCGGCAACTATATGGGTATGAGTGTATCGCGCTGACAGCAAATGGCAAAAACAATGAGCGGACAAAAGCCTGTGAAACCTTCGGCGGACGGCCTTCTTGCCTCGGCCCGGGCGATCAAATCCAAAGGGCCGGCCCCGGTGCATCTGTGGAACCCGCCGTTCAACGGCGATATCGACATGCGTATCGCGCGGGACGGGACGTGGTTCTATCAGGGCACGCCGATCAACCGGCCGGCCATGGTGCGGCTGTTCTCGTCGATCCTGAAGCGTGAAGAGGACCGGTACTATCTGGTCACCCCGGTCGAAAAGGTCGGGATTCGCGTCGATGACGCGCCTTTTGTTGCGGTGGATGTCGAGGCGGCTGGGCAGGCGCGCGATCAGGTGCTGACCTTTACCACCCATGTGGGCGACAGCGCGGTGGCGGGGGCGGACAACCCGATCCGGATGGCGCAGGACCCCGCGACCGGGGAACCCGCGCCATATGTTCATATCCGCGCGGGGCTTGAGGCGCTGATCGACCGCAAGAGTTTCTATCGGCTGATGGATCTGGGCGCGGTCGAGGATGGCTGGTTCGGCCTGTGGTCCTCGGGCAGCTTCTTTCCCCTGATGACGGTCGAGGAGCTGGAGCGCGGCTGACCCGCGCCTGCGTGGCGCTCAGGCGGTCTTGACGATAAGGAACACCCGCGCCGGTCCGTCGCCGGTGGCGCTGATCTTGTGTGGAATGTCAGCGGCATAGCGCGCGGTATCGCCCGGGCCCAGATCCTGTATCGCGGCGCCCGAGGTTACACGCACTGCGCCATCGAGCACGGTCAGCTGTTCGCGGGTGCCGCGCGCATGGGGCTGGCTGTTCAGCGTGCCACCGGGCTTGAAGCTGATGTCATAGACCTCGTGTCCACCGGCATCCTCGGGCGGGGATAGAATGCGGATGCGGCAGCCCTGGCCCATGTTGTCGATGCTGGGCACTTCGGAGGCGCGCAGGGTGTCGATACGGTCGGCGGCCTCGGCGGCCTCGAGCAGGCCCGCGAAATCGACCTGAAGCGCGCGCGTCAGGTTCCACAGCGTGGCGATGGTCGGGCTGCTTTCACCCCGTTCGATCTGGCTGACCATGGAGCGCGAGACGCCGCTGAGATTGGCGACCGCCTCGAGCGAGAGACCCTGCGCACGACGCGCCTCTTTCAGGCGCGCGGGCAGGCGGTTCAGGATATCGTCGGGGTTTTCCGTCATGACGGAATCTCTGCGCCGCGCGCTCTATTTTGTCAATTCCCGGCAGGGTGGGCGTGACGGCACGTCTCAGGCGACAAATCATGCTGCGGGTGCATAATGCGCGAAACCCTGAGGAGGATGACATGACCGATATCGTGATTCTGGACGGTGCCCGCACCGCCATCGGCACTTTTGGCGGGGCGTTGGCCTCGACTGCGCCAATCGACCTTGCCACCGTGGTAACTGAGGCGGCGCTGGAACGTTCGGGCGTCGAGGGCGCCCAAATCGGTCACGTGGTTTTCGGCCATGTGATCAATACCGAACCCCGCGACATGTATCTGAGCCGTGTCGCCGCCATGCAGGCAGGCATCCCGAACGGAACCCCCGCGATGAACGTCAACCGTCTGTGTGGCTCTGGCGCGCAGGCCATCGTCTCGGCGGTGCAGTCGCTGATGCTGGGGGATGCGGAGTTTGCCCTGGCTGGCGGTGCAGAGAGCATGTCGCGCAGCCCGTTCATCATGACCCAGGCCCGCTGGGGCGCCAAGATGGGCGATGTCAAATCGCTTGACATGATGCTGGGCGCGCTGAACTGCCCGTTTGGCACCGGTCATATGGGTGTGACCGCCGAAAACGTCGCGGACGAGCACCAGATCAGCCGCGAAGACATGGACCAGTTCGCCATGACCTCGCAAGAGCGCGCGGCCGCAGCCATCGCGGCGGGGTATTTCGATGGCCAGATCACGCCGGTGCAGGTCAAGGTCAAGCGCGACATGGTCGACTTCAAAGTCGATGAGCACCCCAAGGCGACCTCGGTCGAGGTGCTGGCCGGGTTGAAGCCGGTGTTCAAGAAGGATGGCCGGGTGACGGCGGGCAACGCCAGTGGCATCAACGACGGCGCGGCAGCGATGGTGCTGGCCACGGCGGATGCGGCGGAGAAGGCCGGGCTGAAGCCCAAGGCGCGTATTCTGGGCTACGCCCATGCCGGTGTGCGCCCCGAGGTGATGGGGATCGGCCCGGTTCCGGCGGTGCAGAACCTGCTGGCGCGCACGGGCCTGAGTATCGGCGATTTCGACGTGATCGAATCGAACGAGGCCTTTGCCGCGCAAGCCCTGGCGGTGAACAAAGAGCTGGGTCTGGATGCGGCCAAGGTCAACCCCAATGGCGGCGCGATTGCATTGGGCCACCCGGTTGGTGCGACCGGTGCGATCATCACGCTGAAAACGCTTTATGAGCTGGAGCGCACCGGCGGGGCCAAGGGTCTGATCACCATGTGCATCGGCGGCGGCCAGGGCATCGCCATCGCGATCGAAATGCTCTGAGTGGAGAGGCTGGGGGCGCTGCCCCCAGACCCCCGGAGTATTTGGGGCGAAATGAAGCAGGGGCGCGGTTAGCTGGTTGCGTCCCTGTTGCGTTTGCGGGCCAGCTTGGCAGCTAGGTTCGGGCCGATGCCGGGGCGCGACCAGGGGCATTCGGCGATGCAGATGGCGCAGCCGTGCGTCTGGTTGAAGAAGGGCAGGCATTTGTCAAAATCGACATACCACTTGCGGGTGCCGCGTACGGTCTGCTTTTTCGCAAACAGCGCCTCGGGCGGGCAGGCGTCCTGACAGATGTGGCAGTTCTGGCAGAAGCCGTCGATGCCGTGATCCTGCGCCGGCGTCGGGGCAAAAGGCGCATCGGTCAGCACCGCCGACAGGCGGAACGAGGCGCCGAGATCGGGGTTGATGATGGACCCGTGCTTGCCCAACTCGCCAAAGCCGCAGGCCAGCGCGGGCGGGATCATCGCCAGCGCGCCGGTCATCGGGCCGGTCAGCGGCTCGGCCTGCCAGCCTTGCTGGCGCAGCCATCCGGCGATGGTCTTGGCGGCTTGGGCGGCACGAGTGTATTGCGTCATCACCTCAAGCCCAGCTCGGGGTTGGGGCGCCGTGGCGATGGCGTCGTAGTCATGGGCCACGCCGATCATGATGACGCGCGATTGCGGTATTTCGTGGCCTTCGAAGACCCAATCAGGGTCCATCTCGGCAACACCGGTCAACTCGCAAGCGCCGCTGTCCACGAATTGCGTCAGCGCGGCGGTCCAGTCCGCGGGTTCGCGGGTGGTCGCGGTCTCTGCTACCGGCGGCAGGGGCGCGTCCAGCACAGCCTGGCGGGCGGCGCGTCTTCTGGCAAAGTCGGGTTCCTTTGCCGATTGCCGGTAGAAATAGTGTTGCAGGGAGCCGTGTGGAATATCGGCCGGGTCGGGCGCCCAATAGACCATGCGCGGGCGGCGAAACGATGTTTCACCCAGCCCGTTGATGTCATTGCCGCTGACCTCGGGCGCAAGGGCTGCCTGTTCGGGATCGGGCACGAAGGGGCGATGTGGATTGGTGCGGGCCATGGGCGCAGCCTAGCACGAAGGCGGCGCCTGTCACCGGTTCAGATGAAAAGGCTGGCCAGCAGAACCACGCCGCCGCCGATCAGCGCGCCACCCAGGGCGGGCCAGAACGCTGCGCTGAGGCGCGGCTTTTCGTCTGGACCCGGTTGCGACTGCGCCACCAGCGCGCGTTCGACCAGATCGGGCAGGCGCGGGCCAAAACGGGCCACCACGAGCGCTGTTTTGCCTAGATCGGCCAGCACCGCGCGCGGGCCGATGGATTGCTTGATGTAATCCTCGACCACCGGGCGGGCCACCTCCCAGATGTTGATATGGGGGTCGAGCGAACGCGCCACGCCTTCGACCACGACCATGGTACGTTGCAGCAGGATCAGCTCGGTCCGGGTTTCCATGCCGAACCGTTCGGTGACCTCGAAGAGGTAGCTCAGCAGCCGGCCCATCGAGATATGGGTCGCATCCATGCCAAAGATCGGCTCGCCCACGGCGCGCAGGGCGCGGGCGAATTCGTCGACATCCTGGGTGGCGGGCACGTAACCGGCCTCGAAATGCACCTCGGCCACGCGTTTGTAATCGCGGCGGATGAAGCCGAACAGGATCTCGGCATAGACCCGGCGGGTATATTCGTCGATATGGCCCATGATGCCGAAGTCATAGGCGATGATATCGCCATCGGCAGCGACCTTCAGGTTGCCCTGATGCATGTCGGCGTGGAAATAGCCATCGCGCAGCGCGTGCAGCAGGAACAGGCGCAGCACCCGCTCGCCCAGATCGCGGCGATTATGCCCGGCGGCGTCCAGCGCGGCATTGTCACCCAGCGGCACGCCATCGGCCCAGCCCAGCGTCATCACCCGCCGCGCCGACAGCGACCAGCGCACCGGCGGCAGGCGGAATCCGGCATCCCCCTTGGTGTTGTCGGCGAACTCCGAGGCAGCGGCACTTTCCAGCCGCAGATCCAGCTCTCCGCGCACCACGCCGTCGAAATGCTCGATCACCTCGATCGGGCGCAGGCGACGGGCACCGGGGGCGAAGAGGTCGACGATGCGGGCGGCAAAGTAGAACGCATCCACATCCTTGCGAAAGGCGCGCTCGATGCCGGGACGCAGCACCTTGACCGCCACATCCTCGCCGCTGTCGGCCAGACGCGCCCGGTGCACCTGGGCGATGGACGCTGCCGCAATCGGCTCGCTGAACTCGCTGAACATCTCGGGCAGCGGGCGACCCAGTTCCCGCTCCACCTCGCGCATGGCAACAGCGCGGGGAAAGGGCGGCAATTGATCCTGCAACACGCGCAGCTGGTCGGCCAGATCCTGGCCCACCACGTCGGGCCGGGTCGAAAGCACCTGGCCGAACTTGATATAGGCCGGTCCCATCGCCATCAGCGCGCGGGTGGCCGGTGGCAGGCTGGGGTCGCCCTTGAAGCCCAGCCACTGGAACGGTTTGCCCAGCGCGCGGGCCAGAATGCGCAGCGGGCGCGGCGCGTCGAACGCATCCAGCACCGCGCCCATGGCGCCGTTGCGCTCCAGCGTGGCGCCCGTGCGGATCAGGCGGATGATATTATGGGGGCCGCGCATGGATCAGATCTTCCAGCCGGAATGCAGCGCGGCGATGCCCATGCTCAGGTTGCGGTACTTGGCATTGCCGAAACCCGCCGCCTCGACCATGCCCAGGAAGGTTTCCTGATCGGGGAAGTTGCGGATCGATTCCACCAGATACTGATAGCTGTCACGGTCGTTGGCGATCAGCTGGCCCATCCGGGGGATCACGTTGAAACTGTAAAGGTCATAGAGCTTTTGCAGCCCGTCATTGGGCAATTGGCTGAACTCCAGCACCATCAGGCGGCCACCGGGGCGCAGCACGCGGTAGGCTTCGTTCAGCGCCTCTTGCGGGCGGGTCACGTTCCGGATGCCGAAAGATATGGTGTAGACGTCGAACGTGTTATCCTCGAACGGCAGCGCCATGGCATCGCCCACCACCCAGTCGAGACTGTCGGCCATGCGCTCGGCCTCGGCCCGTTTGCGGCCTTCGACCAGCATCGGCTCGGTCAGGTCCAGAACGGTGGCATGGCCATGGCCCGCGCGTTTCAGAAACCGGAACGAGATATCGCCGGTCCCCCCCGCCACATCCAGCAGGCGCTGGCCCGGTCGCGGCGCCAGCCAATCCATCATCGCGTCTTTCCAGACCCGGTGGATGCCCATCGACATCACATCGTTCATGACATCGTATTTCGAGGCGACCGAGCCGAACACGCCCTGAACCCGGCCCGCCTTTTCATGCTCGGGCACGGTTTCAAAGCCGAAATGGGTGGTCTTGTCGGATGTGTCGGACATGGGTCTTGCCGTTCCTCGCATTTCGCCCCTGTTATAGGGTGCTGAGACCGGGGCACAATGCGGCCCTTTGGATGAGGAGCGTCTAATGCCTGAATTGCCCGAGGTCGAGACCGTGCGGCGCGGATTGGCCCCCGCGATGGAGGGGGCGGTGATCGCGCGGGCCGAGGTCAATCGGCCCGACCTGCGCTGGCCTTTCCCCGATCGCATGGCCGAGCGGCTGACAGGCCAGCGGGTGGAACGGCTGCGGCGGCGGTCGAAATACATCCTGGCCGATCTGTCGGGGGGCGAGACGCTGCTCATCCATCTGGGCATGTCGGGGCGGATGACCGTGTCGGGTGATCCGCTGGGGCAGTTCGTGCATGACCACCCGGCGGCGCAGAAACATGACCATGTGGTGTTTCACATGGACAACGGCGCGCGCATCACCTTCAACGACCCGCGCCGGTTCGGTGCGATGGACTTGATGGCCACTGCGACCGTGGACGAACACAAGCTGTTGATGGTGCTGGGGCCCGAGCCGCTGGGCAACGATTTTCACGAGGATTACCTGGTTGCCGCCCTCAAGGGGCGCAACACGCCGGTCAAATCGGCGCTACTGGATCAAGGAATCGTGGCGGGGCTAGGCAATATCTATGTCTGTGAGGCGTTGTTCCGCGCCGGGGTGTCGCCGCGTCGCAAAGCGGGACAGATCGCCGCCGCGCGGGTCTCTGCGCTGGTTCCGATCATTCGCCAGGTCCTGTCCGAGGCGATCGAGGCGGGTGGTTCCTCACTCAAGGATTTCCGCCAAGCCGATGGCGAACTTGGGTATTTTCAGCACAGTTTCGATGTCTACGGGCGCGAAGGGGAACCCTGCCGCCGCTCGGGCTGTGACGGCACCGTGCAGAGAATCACCCAGTCGGGTCGCTCATCCTTCTATTGCGCGCAATGCCAAAGATAGCTTGAACCATCTCTCGCCCATGATAAGGAATCGTTTCGAAACGGAACAACCGAGAGCGAAAGCCCCATGGCCTTTGAGACGATCATCGTCGAAGTTGAAGACCACGTAGCCCTGATCAGGCTGAACCGTCCCGATGCGCTGAATGCGCTCAACACACAGTTGTTGGGCGAGTTGTGCACCGCGCTGGAAGAGGCCGATGGCAATGACAAGGTGCGTTGCATCGTGATCACCGGCAGCGACAAGGCGTTTGCCGCCGGGGCCGATATCCGCGAGATGTCTGAGAAGACCTATGTCGAGGTGTACAGCGAGAACCTGTTCGCGGCCGCCAATGACCGTGTCAGCGCCATCCGCAAGCCGATCATCGCGGCAGTGGCGGGTTACGCGCTGGGCGGTGGCTGTGAGCTGGCAATGCTGTGTGATTTCATCATCGCCGCCGACACCGCCAAGTTCGGCCAGCCCGAGATCAATCTGGGCGTGATCGCCGGTATCGGCGGCACCCAGCGCCTGACCCGGCTGGTGGGCAAGTCCAAGTCGATGGATCTGAACCTGACCGGGCGCTTCATGGATGCCGAAGAGGCCGAGCGCGCCGGGCTGGTCAGCCGCGTAGTTCCGGCCAAGAAGCTGGTCGAAGAGGCGCTGAGCGCGGCTCAGAAGATCGCCGAGAAATCGATGATCTCGGCCTATGCGGTCAAGGAGGCGGTCAACCGCTCTTACGAGACCACGCTGAGCGAGGGGCTGCTGTTCGAGCGCCGCGTATTCCATTCGATGTTCGCCACCGAAGATCAGAAGGAAGGCATGGCCGCTTTCCTTGAAAAACGCGCCGCCCAGTTTCGCGACAAGTGACGTTGCGTCATGGAATCAGTGCAGCAGGCGGGCCCAGGCCCGCCTGTTTGCGTTTTGGCGGATGGGGGCTTGGCTTTCGTCGCCTTTTTCGCTAAACGCCGCCGTCATACATGCGCGTGGGGCCCGCTCTGGCTAGAATCACACCGGTGAGACTGATCCGGGAGAGGGGCGTCATTGCGTGACATGAACAGAACCGAACCCGAGTAAAGGTCAGAAAACATGGCAAATTCGCCCCAGGCAGCAAAGCGCGCCCGTCAGAACGAAAAGCGCTTCGCCATCAACAAAGCCCGCCGTTCGCGGATCCGCACCTATCTGCGCAAAGTCGAAGAGGCGATCGCCTCGGGTGACAAGGATGCGGCAACCGCCGCTCTGCGCGCGGCCCAGCCCGAACTGATGCGCGGCGTCAGCAAGGGTGTGTTCCACAAGAACACCGCATCCCGCAAAATGTCCCGCCTGTCCTCGCGCGTCAAAGCGCTGGGCTGAGGACGGTCCCGAATCCCCCAAAGGGGTTCTAAGAAAAGGCGTTGCATTTGCAGCGCCTTTTTTCGTGCCTGTTGCAGCAAGGTCCCGGTGCCGCAGCCTTGAGAGATTCTTTGCAGGTGAATCCCGAGTCAACATCATAGTTTCGTTGCCGCTCCGCAGACCGACTTGCTACCACTGTTCCAGCGATTCACTCGCTTGGGGGGACAGGCGCCCTTCACGACGGTCCGACGGGCATCGGATCACGTGAAAGGAAGGCGAAAGCGTACGATTGTCATCGCTTTCGATTTCTGTGGGGACCGAGCTGCTCGGGCTTCCACCCTGTCTATTTGAGTGTGTTATGTATTTGTAACAGGTTTTGATCTGCGCCCTTTCGGGGCAGTCATTACCTGTTGCCGGTGCGTAACCCTATGCTTGTTTGACAGCTTGCGCCCGCTTTGGGTGGCAGGGGCTGTTATGCGCGCTTTGAGTGAGTCGTGGAGGGCCACTGGCCGAAACTGATGGGTAATAAGGCCGGAATCGGCCAGATAACGGGACGCGTGAGGCGCTGGATGACACAAGAAAAATGGGGACTGCTATGTCAGAAATTGCTCAAGACGGTGGGGCAGAACAATTTCACGACCTGGATCGAGCCGCTTGAGTTTCAGGCGCTTGAGAATGGGGTCGCGGTCTTTACGGTTCCGACCAATTTCATGGGGAACTATGTCAGCCAGAACTTCTCGGATCTGATTCTGTACGAACTGAACAACGCCGGAGAGGCGGTTCAGAGGCTGGCTTTTCGTGTTGCTGCAAATTCGCCGATGCGACCAGCCCGCGCGGCGCGGCCAGCGGCTGCGCCAGAGGCTCCGACCCAGCGTGTTTCCGAGACCTCTGACGCGTTGGACGGGTTGCAGGCCGCGCCATTGGACCCGCGGTTCACCTTTGACAGCTTTGTGGTCGGCAAGCCGAACGAACTGGCCCATGCCGCCGCGCGTCGGGTGTCCGAAGGAGGCCCGGTCACCTTCAATCCGCTGGTCCTCTATGGCGGGGTCGGTTTGGGTAAGACCCACCTGATGCATGCCATCGCATGGGAGCTGAAGGTAAAGCGGCCGGAACTGAATGTGCTCTATCTGTCGGCGGAACAGTTCATGTACCGGTTCGTACAGGCGCTGCGCGAGCGCCGGATGATGGATTTCAAGCATCTGTTCCGCTCGGTCGATGTTCTGATGGTGGATGACGTTCAATTCATCGCCGGCAAGGACAGTACCCAGGAAGAGTTCTTTCACACCTTCAATGCGCTGGTCGATCAGAACAAACAGATCATCATTTCGGCAGACCGCGCGCCGGGCGAGATCAAGGATCTCGAGGATCGTGTGAAATCGCGCCTGCAATGCGGCCTGGTAGTGGATCTGCATCCCACCGACTACGAGCTGCGCCTAGGCATTCTGCAAACCAAGGTGCAGATGTATCGCAGCACCTATCCCGATCTGGTCATCGCGGATGGCGTGCTGGAGTTCCTGGCGCACCGGATCTCGACCAATGTGCGGGTCCTCGAAGGGGCGCTGACCCGTCTCTTTGCCTTTGCCTCGCTTGTCGGGCGCGAGATCGACATGGAACTGACTCAGGATTGCCTGGCCGATGTCCTGCGCGCCTCGGAGCGCAAGATCACGGTCGAGGAGATCCAGCGCAAGGTTTCGGATTACTACAACATCCGCCTGAGCGATATCATCGGCCCGAAACGTCTGCGCTCTTACGCACGGCCGCGTCAGGTGGCGATGTATCTGTGCAAGCAGCTGACCAGCCGGTCACTGCCCGAGATCGGGCGGCGCTTTGGCGGGCGTGACCACACCACCGTGATGCACGGGGTCAAGCGGATCGAAGAGCTGAAGCTGACCGACGGTCAGATTGCCGAAGACGTCGAAATGCTGCGCCGCGCGCTGGAGGCGTGAGGCCGGGCGGGGTGGCCGCAAGGCCATCCCGCACTTCGCTGTGCGCGCAGCAAGCCCATTGGGCTTCTGCTACGCGAGCGCTTTTCCCGAATTGCAACCATGCCATAATCGCGTCCCATCTGGGGGCGCCCTCTTGACGCTGTTGGCGTTAGGCCCGAGAAAACCAAAAAAGCCTTGTGTCGAAGGGGGAACCCGCTAGTTTGCCCTTCCCGGCCCATTCGGAGGATGAAGGGACATGAAGATCAGCATCGAACGCGGCGCCCTGCTCAAGGCCGTTGCGCAAGCGCAATCGGTTGTAGAGCGCCGGAACACGATCCCGATCCTCGCAAATGTGCTGATCGAGGCCGAGGGCGAAGGGGTCCAGTTCCGCGCCACCGACCTGGATATCGAAGTGGTCGACAAGGCGCCCGCGATGATTGAACGGCCTGGTGCCACCACCGTTTCTGCTACCACGTTGCACGAGATCGTGCGCAAGCTGCCGGACGGAGCGCTGGTCACCCTTACCGCAGATGCGGCGGCGGGCCGGTTGACCGTCGATGCCGGTCGCTCGAACTTCTCGCTTGCCACTCTGCCGCGCGAGGATTTCCCGGTGATGGCGTCATCGGAGTACCAGTCGAATTTCACCGCCAACGCTGCGGTTCTGCGGCGTCTGTTCGACAAGTCCAAATTCGCCATCTCGACGGAAGAGACCCGGTATTACCTGAACGGTGTCTACATGCATGTGGCCGATGGCGATGGCGGCAAGGTGCTGCGCTGCGTGGCCACCGATGGTCATCGGCTGGCCCGGATCGACGCGGACCTGCCGGCAGGTGCGACGGACATGCCCGGCGTGATCGTGCCCCGCAAGACTGTGGGTGAGCTGCGCAAGTTGCTGGACGATGACGAGATGGACATCGCCGTATCGGTAAGCGAGACCAAGGTCCGCTTTGCCACGCCCGACATCACGCTGACCTCCAAGGTGATCGACGGAACCTTCCCCGACTATACCCGCGTGATCCCGCAGGCGAATACAAGGCGGCTCGAAGTGGATGCCTCGGAATTCGCCAAGGCAGTGGACCGGGTCGCCACCGTCAGTTCGGAGCGCTCGCGCGCGGTCAAGCTGCAACTCGAAGAAGACAAGCTGGTCTTGTCGGTAAATGCACCCGACAGCGGCGCGGCGGAAGAGGAACTGGCGGTCGCCTATGGCGACGAGCGGCTGGAAATCGGTTTCAACGCGAAATACCTGCTGGAAATCGCCAGCCAAGTGGATCGCGAAAACGCGGTGTTCCTGTTCAACTCCTCGGGGGATCCGACCCTGATGCGCGAAGGCAATGATCAGAGCGCGGTCTACGTGGTCATGCCGATGCGCGTCTGATCGCGCTGACGCGCGATGCCTCCGGCGGAGGTATTTTCGAACAGAAGAAGGGAGGGGTCATGGCATTGGCCCTGACCGAAATCACGATATCGCATTTCCGGTCGCATCGGTTGCTGCGGCTGAAGCTGGATGAGCGGCCGGTTGCGATCCACGGGCCCAACGGCGCGGGCAAGACCAACATCCTGGAGGCGGTTTCGATGTTCTCGCCCGGACGCGGCATGCGCCGGGCCAGCGCCGCCGAGATGACCCGGCGCCCCGAGGCGCTGGGTTGGAAGCTGAGCGCCGAGATCGTGGCGGGAACGCAGCGCCACGAGATCGAAACCTGGTCCGAAGGCGGCGCCGCGCGGCAGGTGCGGATCGACGACAAGACGGCGAGCCAGGTGGCGCTGGGTCGGTTGGTGCGGATGGTCTGGCTGGTGCCCTCGATGGACCGGCTCTGGATCGAGGGGCCCGAGGGGCGGCGGCGCTTTCTGGACCGGATGACCTTGAGTTTTGAGCCTGACCATGCCGAAGCGGTGCTGACCTATGAAAAGGCCATGCGCGAGCGCAACCGCCTGCTGCGCGAGCAGGTACGGGACGCCCATTGGTATCTTGCGCTGGAAACCCAGATGGCGGCGGCTGGACAGCGAATTCACGCTGCGCGCCAGAGCGCCCTGACCGCGTTGGCCGCGGCGCAGTCACAGGCCGAAACCGCCTTTCCTACCGCCGATCTTGGGTTGACCCAGACCGAAGGTGCGCTGCCGGAAAGCGAGGGTGATCTGCGCGAGGCATTGGCCGAGAGCCGGTTTCGCGATCTGGCTGCAGGGCGCACATTGGTGGGGCCGCATCGCAGTGACCTGTACGGTGTCTATGCCGCCAAGGGCGTGCCCGCGAGTGATTGTTCAACTGGCGAGCAGAAAGCGTTGTTGGTCTCGCTGATCCTGGCCAATGCGCGCGCCCTGGCCCAACAGGTGGGGGCGCCGCCCGTGCTGTTGCTGGACGAAATCGCGGCGCATCTGGATGCCGACCGTCGCGCGGTGCTTTATGACGAGATTTGTGCCCTGGGTGCGCAAGCCTGGATGACCGGCACCGGGCCTGAACTGTTTGCCGAACTGGGCGCGCGAGCGCAAACTATTGCGTTGGTCGAGCATGGCGGTGAATCGGAGGTGGTAGAGACATGACGCTGTCTGCAATTGACCTGGCACTTTATGCGGGGGCTGTTTTCGTGCTGTTCCTGACGCCTGGGCCGGTTTGGCTGGCATTGACCGCGCGTACCCTGTCGGGCGGGTTTCAAGCGGCCTGGCCTCTGACGTTAGGTGTCGTGGTCGGCGACAGCCTGTGGCCTGTTCTGGCGGTTCTGGGCATCGGCTGGATCACCGCCGCCTCGACCCAGATTGCAGTGGTGCTCAAGGTGGTTGCGGTGCTGGTCTTTGTCACCTTGGGAATAGTCACGATCCGTAACGCGGATCGGACCATCGCCAGCGACAGCCGGTTAACCCGGCCTGGTATCTGGGCGGGGTTTCTGGCGGGGCTGGTGGTGATCCTGGGCAATCCCAAGGCGGTGCTGTTCTATATGGGAATTTTGCCGGGTTTCTTTGATCTGTCCGATATCACCACCACCGACCTTGTCGCCATCGTGGCGGTGTCGCAGGTGGTGCCGCTGGTGGGCAATCTGATGCTGGCGGCCTTTGTCGATCGGGTGCGGCGAGTGCTGAGTTCGCCGCGGGCATTGAGACGGATGAACCTGACGGCAGGAGTCATGCTGATCGTGGTGGGGCTGATCCTGCCCTTTACGTGATCAGCCAGGCGGCCAGAAAGGGATGCAAGGCTTCGGCGGGCGTGCCGGTGGCCTGATCCCCCTGACAGAAACGGATCGCTATGACCTGGTTGAGAAAGGCCTGAATGCCTTCGGCCAGCAGAGCGGGGGGATGGTCATCGCGAACCGCACCCGTCGCCTGCATACCGGCGATCCAACCCGCCCAGAGGTCGATCTGACGATAAAAACCCTCTGTCACCACCTCGTCCCGTTCGGCGCCGGTGGAGCCGGAATAGCGCAGCAGCAAGTCAAAGATCACTCGGTCACTGGCCACGAAATCCAGCAGGGGTGACAATCGCTCCATCAATTGGGGCAGGCCCTCGGGGCGGGTTGTGGCCGCCATGTCGTCGATCAGGCGCATCACCTCGGCGCCGATCAGAACGGCCAACAATCCATCCTTGTCGTTGAAATGCGAGAATAACGTGCCCTTGGCGACGCCAGCGGCCTCGACCACGTCCTCGACCCGCAGCCCCCCATATCCATGCGCTTGGATCAGGCGCGCGGCCTCTGCCAGCAGGCGGGCGCGGGTTTCCAGGCGGCGTTTCTGCGGTGGGCGGGTCATGGGAATCCTTTCAAAAAGTTGACCGAGGTCAAGAATAAATGTTGACCATGGTCAATTTTGACGTATGTAAATTGACCAAGGTCACTTTTGCAGAGGGTCTGCGCAAATGTCTACTCGGAAAATCATCGTTCTCAACGGCCATCCGGGCCAAACGTCGCTGTCGAAATCACTGTGCGAGGCCTATGCAGGGGCGGCACGCGACGGTGGGCACCAAGTACGATATCATGATCTGTCCCAGATGCGTTTCGATATGGATTACGGCGAGGGTGGATATGAAAACACCAAGCCGCTGGAGCCCGAGTTGGAGGCGTTTCTGGCCGATCTTGAATGGGCTGAGCACGTGGTTTTGGCCACACCGCTCTGGTGGGGTGCGATCCCGGCCAAGCTGAAAGGGCTGTTTGACCGTGTGCTGCTGCCGGGGCGGGCCTTTGACACCCGCAACACCAATTTCTTGGGCCTTCCGGCGCCGTTGCTCAAGGGGCGCACGGCGCGGGTGCTGATGACGTCGGACACCCCGGCGATGCTGTTGGGGCTGTTTTACTCGAATGCCATCAAGAAGGTTCTGGCCCGTCAGATCCTGGGTTTCGTCGGGATCAAGCCGGCCCGTTTCTCGACATTTGCTCCCGCCACCGGTGCCGAGGGCGACCGGGTCCGGAAATGGCTGTGCAAGGCGGCGCAGATGGGCGCGAAAGCAGCCTGAAACAATTGCCTAAAATCAGGTCCGGGCCGTGACATTCCCCTGCGGGTTTCGTATAAAATCACAAAAATACGAAGGAAGGCGCGAATGTCCGAAATCGAGCAACCCGGAAATGAGTACGGTGCCGATTCCATTAAAGTTCTCAAGGGCTTGGAGGCCGTGCGAAAGCGGCCCGGGATGTATATCGGTGACACCGACGATGGCTCGGGCCTGCATCACATGGTTTATGAGGTCGTCGATAACGGTATCGACGAGGCGCTCGCGGGCCATGCCGACCATGTAACGGTGAAAATTCACGCCGACAGCAGCGTCTCGGTCGCCGACAACGGCCGTGGGATTCCGGTGGATATCCACGCTGAAGAGGGGGTTTCGGCCGCCGAGGTGATCATGACCCAGCTGCATGCGGGCGGCAAGTTCGACAGCAACTCCTACAAGGTGTCGGGCGGCCTGCACGGGGTGGGTGTGTCGGTGGTGAACGCGCTCAGCGATTGGCTGGAGCTGCGCATCTGGCGCCACGGCAAGGAGCATGTCGCCCGGTTCGAGCGTGGCGATACCGTCGAGCATCTACGCGTTGTGGGCGAGTGCGGCGACCGCACCGGGACCGAGGTGCGGTTCCTGGCCTCGACAACCACATTCTCGAACCTCGACTATGTGTTCGAGACGCTGGAAAAGCGCCTGCGCGAACTGGCCTTCCTGAATTCGGGCGTGCGCATTATCCTGATCGACGAGCGCCCGGCCGAACGGTTGGAGACCGAGCTGTTCTATGAAGGCGGCGTGCGCGAGTTCGTCAAATACCTGGACCGCTCGAAAACGCCGGTCATGCCGGTGCCGATCTATTTCAAGGGCGAGCGTGACGATATCGGCGTCGAGATCGCGATGTGGTGGAACGACAGCTATCACGAAACCGTGCTGCCCTTTACCAACAACATCCCGCAGCGCGATGGCGGTACCCATGTCGCAGGCTTTCGCGGCGCGCTGACCCGGACCATCAACAACTATGCCCAGTCGAGCGGCATCGCGAAAAAGGAAAAGATCAACTTTACCGGTGATGACGCACGCGAGGGGCTGACCTGTGTGCTGTCGGTCAAGGTACCCGATCCGAAATTCTCGTCCCAGACCAAGGACAAGCTGGTTTCGTCCGAGGTGCGACCGGCGGTCGAGAACTTGGTGAACGAGAAACTAGCCGAGTGGTTCGAGGAGAACCCAAACGAGGCCAAGCAGATCGTCGGCAAGATCATCGAAGCCGCGCTGGCCCGCGAAGCCGCCCGAAAGGCGCGTGAATTGACTCGGCGCAAGACTGCGATGGATGTGAACTACCTCGCTGGCAAGCTCAAGGATTGTTCGGAAAAAGACCCGTCCAAGACCGAAGTGTTCCTGGTCGAGGGTGACAGCGCCGGTGGCTCGGCCCAGACCGGGCGTGACCGGCGCACCCAGGCGGTGCTGCCCCTGCGCGGCAAGATCCTGAACGTGGAGCGGGCGCGGTTCGACCGGATGCTGGGCAGTCAGGAGATCGGCAACCTGGTGATGGCGCTGGGTACCGGGATCGGGCGCGACGAGTTCAACATCTCGAAGCTGCGCTACCACAAGATCGTCATCATGACCGATGCCGACGTCGACGGCGCGCATATCCGCACTCTGCTGCTCACCTTCTTCTACCGGCAGATGCCGGAACTGATCGAAGGCGGCTATCTCTATATCGCGCAGCCGCCGCTCTATAAGGTCGCGCGCGGCAAGTCCGAGGTCTATCTCAAGGATCAGGCGGCGCTGGATGACTATCTGATCCAGCAGGGCGTCGAGGGCGCGGTGCTGAAGCTTGGCAATGGCGAAGAGATCGTCGGCCAGGATCTGGCCCGCGTGGTGGATGAGGCGCGGCAGCTGAAACGCGTGCTCGACGCCTTCCCGACCCATTATCCCCGCCACATCCTGGAACAGGCCGCTGTTGCTGGGGCCTTTGTCGCCGGTGCCGTCGATGCCGACCTGCAAGGGGTGGCCGACAAGGTTGCCGCGCGGCTCGACCTGATCGCGCTGGAATACGAGCGCGGCTGGTTGGGGCGGATCACCCAGGATCACGGCATCCGGCTGGCCCGCATCCTGCGCGGCGTCGAAGAGGTGCGGACGCTGGACGGCCCGATGCTGCGCTCGGGCGAGGCGCGCAAGACCGGCAGTTTCACCAAGAGCCTGCAAGAGATCTATACCCAGCCCGCGATGCTGGTGCGCCGCGACCGGACCCAGGCGATTCACGGCCCGCTGACCCTGCTCAAGGCGATTCTTGACGAGGGCGAAAAGGGCCTGACGTTGCAACGTTACAAGGGGTTGGGCGAGATGAACCCGGAGCAGCTGTGGGAAACCACCCTTGATCCTGACGCACGCACACTGTTGCAGGTTCGGGTCAACGACATGGTCGAAGCGGACGATATCTTTACCAAGCTGATGGGTGATTCCGTCGAGCCGCGCCGCGAGTTCATTCAGCAGAACGCGCTGAGTGTCGAAAATCTGGATTTCTGAGCCAATGTTGGGATCCCCATAGCGCGGCGGATACCTCAAGGTGCTGCGGCTCGTACCTCAAGCCCTCTTTGGCTCCATGCCTCATGATGCCGCGCCGGAAATTGCGGGGCATCTTCTGATTGGCAACCTTCTCCGCAAGACTCGCCGCGCTCGATATTCGCGCTTCGCCTTGCATATGGAAGCAGGTCGCCATCAGCCGGTCATGCGGCAGGCGTGGCTCTGGATCCCGGGTCGCGCCTGTCCCGACATCTGAATGGTGTCGCACGCAGCGCGTCTTGGGCCGAGACGGGCTGTCGCAACCATTGGGTTGCGGTGCCTTTGCTGTTTGCCTGCTGCCGTCCGGATGCTAGGCAATTGGAAAGATCAGGAGGAATGCAGTCCATGACAGAGATGATGCGTGCGGTTGAAATCTCCCGCCCAGGCGGACCCGAGGTCTTGCAGCTTACCCAGCGCCCCGTGCCGCAGCCGGGCCATGGGCAGGTGGTGATCAAGGTCGCCTATGCCGGCGTGAACCGGCCCGACGCGTTGCAGCGGGCGGGGGCCTATGATCCACCACCCGGCGCCAGTGACCTGCCAGGGTTGGAATGTTCGGGAGAAGTGGTCGCCGTGGGTCCGGGTGCAGAAGATGTTGCCGTGGGCGACAAGGTCTGTGCCCTGCTGCCCGGCGGCGGCTATGCCGACTATGTGGTCACGCCCGCCGCACATTGCCTGCCGGTGCCGCAGGGCATGGCCCTGCGCGAGGCGGCCTGCTTGCCCGAGACCTTTTTCACTGTCTGGTCCAATGTGTTTACCCGTGGCGGGCTCAAGGCGGGCGAGCGGTTTCTCGTGCATGGCGGGTCCAGCGGCATCGGCACCACAGCGATCCAGTTGGCGCATGCCTTTGGCGCGCGGGTCTTTGCTACCGCTGGATCGGATGAAAAATGCCGCGCCTGCCTCGACCTAGGCGCCGAGCGGGCGATCAACTATCGTGACGAGGATTTCGTCAAGGTCATGCGGGCCGAGGGCGGCGCCGACCTGATCCTCGACATGGTGGGCGGCGACTATATCCCACGCAACGTCAAGGCGCTGGCCGAGGATGGACGACTGGTGCAGATCGCTTTCCTGCAAGGGCCTGTGGTCGAGCTGAACTTTGCCCTGATGATGGTCAAGCGGCTGACCCTGACCGGCAGCACCCTGCGCCCGCAAAGCGATCTGGCCAAGGCCGAGATCGCCCGCGACCTGCGCGAGGCGGTCTGGCCGCTGCTTGACGCGGGGCGGGTTGCACCGGTCATGGATAGCGAGTTCGACTTGAGCGAGGCCGCCGCCGCCCATGCGCGGATGGAAAGCTCGGGCCATATCGGTAAGATCGTTCTCAAGGTCGCCTGAAATCCCGCCCGTCCGGCTTGTCCCGGCGGGCGCGCCTGCTAGGGTTATTCCGAACGAGGGAGGACCCAGATGAGCGAGACGGCGAAAACCGTGGTGATCGAGGCCTTTGGCGGCCCCGAGGTTCTGCAATTGCGTGACCTACCAGTAGGGGATCCGGGGCCGGGCGAACTGCGCATCCGGCATCACGCCTGCGGGCTGAACTTTATCGACGTCTATCAGCGCACTGGCTTGTATCCCCTGGCGCTGCCTCACGCGCTGGGGATGGAGGCTGCCGGTGTCGTCGAGGCGGTGGGCGAGGGGGTCACCCATCTGAAACCGGGCGACCGGGCCGCTTATGCCGCCGCTCCTCCGGGGGCCTATACCGAGGCGCGGGTGATGCCGGCGGCGCAGGTCTGCCCGCTGCCTGACGAAATCTCCTTCGATCAGGCCGCCGCGATGATGCTCAAGGGGTTGACGGTCGACTACCTCTTCCATCGGACCACACCTTTGTCGCGGGGCGATACCGTACTGTTCCATGCGGCGGCGGGCGGCGTTGGCCTGATCGCCTGCCAATGGGCAAAATCCGAAGGCATCACGCTGATCGGCACCGCCGGCAGCGACGAGAAATGCGCGCTGGCCAAGGCGCATGGCGCCACCCATGTCATCAACTACCGGACCGAAAATTTCACCGATCGAGTACGAGAGCTGACCGGTGGCAAGGGTGTCGACGTGGTGATGGATTCGATCGGCGCGGACACGTTCGAAGGGTCGCTGGACTGCCTCAAGCCACTGGGCATGATGATTTCCTTTGGCAATGCCTCGGGGCCGGTGCCGCCAATCAGCATTGGTATCCTAGGTCAAAAGGGCAGTCTGAAGATCACCCGCCCGACGCTCTTTACCCATATTGCCGACCATGCCGCCTGTCAGGCGATGGCGCGGCGTCTGTTTGGCAAGGTGACAGGCGGCGAGGTAAAGATCCGGATCGACCAGCGTTTCCCGCTGGATCGGGTGGCCGATGCCCATCGCGCACTTGAAGCGCGCCAGACCACCGGCAGCACCATTCTGGAACTGTAAGCCATACGTGATAATCCTTGCGCCGCCCCATCCGGCGGGGCAAGGAAGTGGCATGGATCAGCTTGACCGTCAGATCGTCGCGGCGCTGCAACACAATGCGCGCGAATCGACCACCAAGATCGCCGCGCGCCTGGGCGTGGCCCGCACCACCGTGCACGAACGCATCACCCGGATGGAGGCGCGCGGCGTGATCGCTGGCTATTCCGTGGTGTTGCGCGAACCCCAGGATGAAAGCAAGGTTCAGGTCGTCGTGCTGCTGGAAGTGCAGCAGAAAGAGACCACGCGCATCGTCAAGCGGCTCGAATCCTATCCCGAGATCAAACTCTGCCTGTCGATCAATGGCGAATACGACCTGCTGCTCTCGGCCGAGGCGCCCAGGATCGAGGATCTGGACATTCTGGTCGACGAAGTTGGCGCTATTCCCGGCATCTTGCGCACAAATACATTTGTGGTCTTTGGGCGCCGGATTGATCGAACCTGACATAATGTCAAGAAACCCGTCATAACAACGGATATCCGAGTCGTTTCGACACTCTGCTCCCTACAGATCGAACAGCCGCCACGCCATCCTGATGTCAGTATCAAGGAGACGTGCCATGCGCTGGAATATTTGTGTCGTCGGGGCCGGGAAGATCGGCCAGATGATCGCCGCTTTGCTCAAGACTTCATCCCATTACTCGGTCACCGTGGCCGATCATGATCTGGCGGCGCTGGCGGTGCTGAATCGGATGGGGGTTGCCACCAAACAGGTGGATGCCAAGGATGAGGCCGGGCTGGCCAAGGCGCTGGGCGGGTTCGATGCAGTGATTTCGGCCGCACCGTTCTTTCTGACGCCGGTCATCGCCAAGGCGGCCAAGGTCGCTGGCGCCCATTACTTCGACCTGACCGAGGATGTGGCCGCAACAAATGCGGTGCGCGCCCTGGCCGAGGACAGCCAGACCGCGTTCATGCCGCAATGCGGATTGGCGCCGGGCTTTGTCGGCATCGCAGGGGCGGCGCTGGCGGCTGAATTCGACGAGATCGACAGCCTGCATATGCGGGTGGGGGCACTGCCGCTCTATCCGACCAACGCGCTGAAATACAATCTGACCTGGTCCACCGACGGGCTGATCAACGAGTATTGCAACCCCTGCGATGCCATCGTGAATGGCCAGCTGGTCAAGACCGCGCCGCTGGAGGATTACGAGATCCTCGGTCATGACGGGGTCGAATACGAATGCTTCAACACCTCGGGCGGGCTGGGCACGCTGCCCGAGACGCTGGACGGCAAGGCGCGCGCGGTCTCGTACCGCTCGATCCGTTATCCGGGTCACCGCGATATCCTGCGCCTGCTGCTGAACGATCTGGGGCTGGAGCGTCGCCGCGACCTGCTCAAGGATATCTTCGAAACGGCGTTGCTGCGTACCGATCAGGATGTGGTGCTGGTCTATTGCACCGCCAAGGGGCGGATCGGTGGCCAACTGCGTGAAAAGAGCCTGATCAACAAGTCCTATTCCCGCGTCATCGACGGCCAGGTCTGGAGCGCGATCCAAGTCACCACCGCCGCCGGCGTGCTGGGCGTGGTCGACCTGATGCGGACCGGAACGCTGCCCGCCAAGGGGTTTGTCCGGCAGGAACAGGTCAAGTTCGCCGATTTCCTCGAAACCGAATTCGGCCGCCTGTATCGGGCGGGCGATCTGACTGCACAGAACAAGGCTGCTTGAAACATGAAAGATATCGTCATGACCGCTGAAACCGTATTGCAGCAACTGGGCCTTGGTGCCGCCGATCTGACCGGGGGCAGCATCCGCGTCGCCTCTCCGATTGATGGCCGTGTTCTGGGCGAGGTGCACGAAACGCAGTTGTCCGAAATGGGTGCTGTGCTGGACCGGGCCAAATCGGCCTTCAAGATCTGGCGCAGTGTACCGGCGCCGCGCCGGGGCGAGTTGATCCGCCTGCTGGGCGAAGAACTGCGCGCCTCGAAAGAGGCGCTGGGCGCGCTGGTCAGTTGGGAGGCGGGCAAGATCACCTCCGAAGGGCTGGGCGAAGTGCAGGAGATGATCGACATCTGCGATTTCGCCGTCGGCCTGTCGCGGCAGCTTTATGGCCTGACCATCGCATCCGAACGCCCCGGTCACCGGATGATGGAAACCTGGCATCCGGCCGGACCGGTCGGCGTGATCTCGGCCTTCAACTTTCCCGTTGCCGTCTGGTCCTGGAACGCGGCGCTGGCCATCGTTTGCGGTGATCCGGTGATCTGGAAACCGTCGGAAAAGACTCCGCTGACCGCGCTGGCCTGTCAGAAGATCTTTGACAGGGCAGTCGCTCGGTTTGGCGATGCGCCTGAGGGACTGTTGCAGACCCTGATCGGCGGTGCCGACCTGGGTAAGGCATTGGTCGAGAGCGAGGACGTGCCGATCATCTCGGCCACCGGTTCGACCCGCATGGGTCGCGCCGTGGCGCCCATCGTGGCGGCGCGTTTCGGCAAATGCATCCTGGAGTTGGGCGGCAATAACGCGATGATCGTCGGCCCCTCGGCCGATCTGGAAATGGCGGTTCGCGCCATCGTGTTCTCGGCGGTGGGAACCGCGGGTCAGCGCTGTACCACGCTGCGCCGCCTGATCGCGCATAACTCGATCAAGGACGAGTTGGTCGCGCGTTTGAAGAAGGCCTATGCAGGATTGCCCATCGGCAATCCGCTGGCCGAGGCAACGCTGATCGGGCCACTGGTGGACGAGGCATCGGGGAAAGCCATGATCGCAGCGCTGAAATCGGCCGAATTCGAGGGTGGCGTCGTTTTTGGGGGTGTCCGCGTCACCGAGGGCGTGCCTGAGGGCGGTGTCTACATGCAACCCGCTATCGTCGAGATGCCGGGGCAGAGCGCCACGGTAAAGACCGAAACCTTCGCCCCGATCCTTTATGTGATGGGCTATGACGATTTCGAAGAGGCGGTCGCGATTCAGAACGACGTACCGCAAGGCCTTAGCTCCTGCGTGTTCACGCTGAACATGCGCGAGGCCGAGCAATTCCTGTCGGCGTCCGGCTCGGATTGCGGGATTGCCAACGTCAACATCGGCCCGTCGGGCGCGGAGATTGGCGGGGCATTTGGCGGAGAAAAAGAGACCGGTGGTGGCCGCGAAAGCGGTTCGGACGCCTGGAAGGCATATATGCGGCGGCAGACCAACACGGTGAACTATTCCGCTGAACTGCCGCTGGCGCAGGGGGTGAAGTTCGACATTTGAACCGAAACCAATCCAGCCCCGCGTTGCAGCGGGGCTGGAACTTTTCATCGTTGTTTTCCGGACCGGAAAACGACCCGGAAAATTCGAGAATTTTCCGAAGCGGAATTCTTGCAGAATTCCGTCAGTTCCAGGTCAGCCCCATATCAATCAGGACCCGTTGCGTCCGACCCGGGTAATCGGTCACGATCCCATCGACCCCGGTCGCGGCCAGCCGCCTTATGTCGTCGGTTTCGTTGACGGTCCAGGTGAGCACCGACAGACCCAGATCATGGGCCTCGGCCACCAATTCGGGCGTCACGTCCAGATAATAGGGACACCACAGCTGGCCCCCGGCAACCGCGACGGTCTGCGGCAAGGTTGTGGTCAGTCCTTGGTAGTCGGGTCCGACCGATTTAGCCGAATCCTCCCCCGGGTCATCCGCATTTTCCGGCAGTTGTGAGAGGTATGACGTCGGCAGATCCGGCGCCTGCCTGCGGCATTCGTCCAGTAGTGCCCAGTCAAAACTGTGCATCACTGTACGTGGTTCCATCCGGTAGCGCCGGACATCGCTTACCGCTGCGGCCACCAGATCGGCCCGCGCGGCGTCGTCGCGCATCAGTGCAGGATCCGATTTCAGTTCCAGCAGCAGATAGGGTGCGTTCTCGCCATGGCTTGCGCAAAGGTCGAGCAGGTCGCCCAGTCTGGGTACGCGTATGCCGCTAAGAAAGGCCTGATCGGGAAAGCGTTGGCCATAGGTGGTCCGACCGTCCAGACCGCCGACATCCAGGGCCCGGATCTCGGCAAAAGTCATCTCGGCGACCTTCCGCTCCGCGCCCGTAAGCCACCGGCCTTGCGAATCGCGTGTCGCCGAATTGGCGAGATGGTGGTTGTGGGTCACCACCGGTACGCCGTCAGCGGTCATCACCACGTCGAATTCAAGTGCTTGAACCCCGGCGGCGAGCGTGAAGGCAAAGCCTTCGAGCGTGTTCTCCGGCATTACGCCGCGCGCGCCACGATGGCCGATGACACGCACTACGCCTGCACCGCCGCGAAGCCCAGCAAGTTGGGCGAACGTGCTCATGCCTTGATTCGCTTTCCGGTTTCGGGGTCGAACAGATGCAGACTGTCCGTCGTAGGGGTGAAACTCATCACCGAACCCGCAGCCGCCGACATGTGACCGGGCATGCTGACCACCATTTCTGTCTCGGTGCCGTCAAGTTGGCCGTGCAGCAGCGAGTTTGCGCCCAGCTGTTCAACCAGTTCCACACGTACCCGCACCGGCCCGTCATCGTTGGGCAACAGGTGTTCGGGCCGTAGTCCCAGCGTGACCGCCCCCTGCGCCGTGCCAGCCCCCGCGATCCGGGCGCCATTGGCCAGGGTGACGGAACCTTCGGCGGCGGTGGCAGGCAGAAAGTTCATCGCCGGGCTGCCGATGAAGCCGGCGACAAAGGTCGTGGCGGGCCGGTCATAAAGCTCGATCGGCGTGCCGAACTGCTCCACGTAACCGCCATTCAGCACCATCAACCGGTCGCCCAGTGTCATCGCCTCGACCTGATCGTGAGTGACATAGATCGAGGTCACCCCAAGACGCTGTTGCAGCTTGCGGATTTCCAGCCGCATCTGCACCCTCAGTTTGGCGTCAAGGTTCGACAGCGGCTCGTCGAACAAGAACACCTGGGGGTTGCGCACGATGGCGCGGCCCATGGCGACCCTCTGCCGCTGGCCGCCCGACAGCTGCCGCGGCTTGCGATCCAGATAGGGGCGCAGCTCCAGGATATCGGCGGCCTCTTCGACGCGGCGAGCAATCTCGTCCTTGGAAATCTTTCGGATCTTGAGCCCATAGGCCATGTTCTCGCGCACCGACATATGCGGGTAGAGCGCGTAGTTCTGGAACACCATCGCGATGTCCCGATCGGCGGGTTCCAGTTGGTTGACCACGCGATCGCCGATGCTGATCTGGCCGGCGGTGACGGTTTCGAGCCCGGCGACCATGCGCAACAGAGTCGACTTGCCACAGCCCGACGGACCGACAATGACGATGAATTCGCCATCTTCGATCTGGCCCGCCACATGGTGGAGGACCTCGGTGTCGCCATAGGCCTTTACGAGATTGTCGAGAGTGATGGATGCCATGGTCTTGTGCCTATTTGTCGGTCTCTGTCAGGCCCTGAACAAAGAGCTTTTGCATTGCGACCACCACGAAGACCGGCGGCAGCATCGCCAGCAGCGCGGTCATCATGATGATGTTCCATTGCGGGGACTGTTCCGCCGCCTCAAGCATCTGCTTGATGCTCATCACGATGGTGGTCATGTCGGTGTCGGTGGTGATCAGCAACGGCCACAGATACTGGTTCCAGCCATAGATGAAGAGGATCACGAACAGCGCCGCGATATTGGTGCGCGACAGCGGGATCAGGATATCCCAGAAAAAGCGCAGCGGCCCGGCCCCGTCGATCCGCGCGCTTTCCAGCATCTCGTCGGGGATGGTCAGAAACACCTGGCGGAACATGAACGTTGCCGTGGCCGAGGCAATCAGCGGGATCGAAAGGCCCCAATAGCTGTTGAGCATACCCAGGTCGGCCACCACTTCGAACGTGGGCAGGATCCGCACCTCGACCGGCAGCATCAGGGTGACGAAGATCAGCCAGAAGAAGAACATGCGGAAGGGAAACTTGAAATAGACGATGGCAAAGGCCGATATCAGCGAGATCGCGATCTTGCCCAAGGCGATCATCATCGCCATGGCCAGGCTGTTGAGCAGCATCCGCCAGACCGGGGCGGTCTCGCTGCCGCTCAGGCCAGAGCCAAAGAGGGTCTGGGTGAAATTCTCCCAGAAATGTCCGCCCGGCAGCATCGGGATCGGCGCCTGCGTCATGCGCACCGCGTCATGGGTGGCGGCGACAAAGGTGATCCAGATCGGCAGCGCGACGATGACGATGCCAAGGATCAGAACCAGATGGGTGATGACGTTCAGGATGGGGCGATTTTCGACCATCAGTATTCCACCTTGCGTTCGATATAGCGGAACTGGACCACGGTCATGGCAATGACCAGGATCATCAGGATCACCGATTGTGCCGCCGAACCGCCCAGATCGAGGCCGACAAAGCCGTCGTTATACACCTTGTAGACCAGGATCGTTGTCGAATTGGCCGGCCCGCCCTGGGTCACCGCATGGATGATGCCGAAGGTGTCAAAGAAGGCGTAGACCGCGTTGATCACCAGCAGGAAGAAGGTGGTGGGCGAGATCAGCGGAAAGATGTGATCGACAAAGCGGCGCACCGGCCCGGCCCCGTCAATCGCCGCCGCCTCGATCAGCGAGCGCGGGATCGACTGCATGGCGGCGAGATAGAACAGGAAGTTATAGGCGATCTGCTTCCACGCAGCGGCAAAGATCACCAGCATCATCGCCTGGGTGCCATTCAGATAGTGATTCCAGTCGATCCCGATCATGTCGAGCAGGAAAGGAAAGATGCCTAGTGTCGGGTTGAACATGAACACCCAAAGCGCCCCGGCCAGCACTGGCGCGACCGCATAGGGCCAGATCATCAGCGTACGATAGGTGGTTGCGCCGCGCACAACACGGTCGGCGAATCCGGCCAGCACCAGGGCGCTGCCCATCGAAAGAACCGCGACGGCGGCCGAGAACAAGATCGTGCGGCCAAAGCTTTGCAGATATTGTTCGTCATCGACCAAAAGTTCGAAATTCTCGAACCAGACAAATTCGGTGGACAGACCGAACGCATCCTCGATCAGGAACGACTGATAGACCGCCTGGCTGGCGGGCCAGATGAAGAAGACCAGCGTGATCAGGATCTGTGGCGCCACCAGCAGATAGGGTAGCAGCGAGCTGGGAAAATGGACACGTTTCAGCATCGGGGTCTCGTCGTCTCAGGGCCGGAAACGGCTGAGCATCCGGCGGGCTGATGCCGCCGGATGCCGGGTCTTGCGGGCTCAGGTCAGTTGGCCGAGCGTTCGAACTTGCGCAGCAGGGTGTTGCCACGTTCGGTTGCCGCCTCCAACGCCTGGGCTGCCGTCTTGTCACCGGCCCAGAGCGCTTCAAGCTCTTCGTTGATCACGTCGCGGACTTGAACGAAATTGCCGAACCGGATCCCGCGCGAATTTGCGGTGGGAGTGTTCAGGCTCAGCTGCTGAATCGCGGTATCGGTTCCGGGGTTGCTGTCATAGAAGCCCTGCTCCTTGGACAGTTCATAGGCAGCTGTGGTGATCGGTACATAGCCGGTCTCCTGATGCCACCAGGCCTGCACCTCGGGAGAGGACAGATAGGTCATGAACTTGGCCAGCCCCTTGTATTCCTCGGCATCGTGCCCAGCCAGCGCCCAGAGCGTCGCGCCGCCGATGATCGAGTTCTGCGGCGCATCCGCTACGGCGGTGTCCAGCGGCAGCATGGTCTGGCCGAACTCGAACTGAGCCTGCCCCTTGATCGAGCCGTAATAGGCCGACGAATTCATCCACATGCCGCATTCACCATTGGTGAACATCGGCAGGCTGTCCCCCCGGCGTCCGCCATATTTGAACAGGTTGCCTTCGCTCATCTCTGCGATATCGTCGAGGCGCGCGGCGACCTTTTCATTGTTGAAAGTGAACTCGGTGTCGAACCCGGAAAAACCGTTTTCCTTGGTCCCCATGGCCATGTTGTGCCATGCCGAGTAGTTCTCGATCATGACCCAGGACTGCCAGCCAAAGGAGAAACCGCAGTCCATGCCGCTGTCGACCAGCGCCTGGGCAGCGGTCTTCATGTCATCCCAGGTTTTCGGCACTTCGACACCGGCGGCCTTGAGCGCGTCAGCATTGTACCACAGGACTGGAGTCGAGCTGTTGAAGGGCATCGACAGCAGCTCGCCTTCCGGCGTCTGATAGTAGGAGATCACGGCCGGCAGATAGTCGGACTTGTCGAACGGCTCGCCGGCGTCGGACATTAGCTGCTCGACGGGATAGATCGCGCCCTTGGCGGCCATCATGGTGGCGGTGCCGACCTCGAAAACCTGCACCAGATGCGGATGTTCCTTGGCGCGGAAGGCGGCCACGGCAGCGGTCATGGTTTCGGTATAGTTGCCCTTGTAGGTCGGCACGACCTTGTACTCGGATTGGCTGGCATTGAAGTCGGCGGCGATCTTGTCGACGCGCTCGCCATTGGTGCCACCCATCGCGTGCCACCACTGGATTTCGGTTTGCGCAAAGGCCATGCCGGTCGTCAGGACCAACGCTGATGCGCTCAGTGTCAGGAATTTACAAGTCATATCAACCTCCCGGGGTTCATGGACGGGCGGATGGTTGCGCAGGGAAAAAAATAACTCAAGCAAAAGTTTTATGAACATTCTCATAGTATAATGTTATGGCTGGGTGATCCAAGACTCGATTGCTGCATGCGCGAAGAAAGGGGAAAGTCTTGAATTTCAAGCTCAGACAGTTGGAGGCGTTTCGCGCTGTGGCCCAGACGGGCTCGATCACACGTGCAGCGCAGCAATTGGGAATCTCGCAACCCGCCGCGAGCCGGTTGCTTGCGGACTTCTCGGCCTCGGTCGAATTCCCGCTCTTCGTGCGTGAAGGCGGCAGTATGCGCCCGACTCCCGAATCGCGCTATATGCTGGCTGAGATCAATCGTGTCTTCGAGGGCCTCGCCCATCTCGAAGATCTGCGCCACAATCTCAAGGACCGCACCGCAGGCCATCTGCGCATCGCCTGTTTGCCGGGTTTCGCCACAAGCCATCTCCCGAAGGTCCTGACCGCGTTTCTGAAGGACAGGCCGGGAGTTACCGTTACGCTGGAACCCGACAGGCCGGAACGCATCCTGGAATGGATCGTCGGCCAGCAATACGACTGTGCGCTCACAGATGGGTTCTCGGGGCATCCAGCCACCGAGAGTACGGATATACCGATCCGCACCGTCTGTATCCTGCCGCCGGGCCACCCGCTTGCGGAACGCAGCGAGATCACACCGCACGATTTGCGCGGCGAGAAGATCATTCATTCCCGGCGCGACAGCCCGTTCTTTCGGCGTCTGGCGCAGGCTTTCACCGATTGCGAGGTAGAGCTGACCTCGTGGATCGAGGTGCGTCAGTTCACCACCGCCTGCACCATTGTGGCCGAGGGTCAGGGAGCGGCGGTGCTCTCGGCACTGGACGCTGAGCAGTATCGTGACCGGGGTCTGGTGATCCGCCCCTTTGCTCCCCGGATCACGCATCGCCTCTCGCTCTTGCGGCCGGTCACCGGAAGCCTGTCTCCCCTTGTTCTGGATTTCCTGGAAACGTTCACGGCGAGCCTTGCCCCGTTCATCGATCATGGAGAAGGAGAACGCACAACCGGCCGGACCAGATAGGGCGATCCAGCACCGAAACTGCAAGGGATCGCTGTATGAGCGATGGTGGCGCCACAGGCATGGGCATGACGATACATCCGCGACACCACTGTAAGTCACCTGTTTCGCCGGGTCACAGGATGATTTACAGAAGGCTGAACCAGGGCTTTCTTGGAAAACTATTATAAATCAATGCCTTCCCCTTGAATTGAGATTTTTTGTGATTTTTGTATTTTTGTGCTTGCGACTCTTTTTGGTTGGGCCTAGAACCCCCTTCACCGGCGGCGCTGAGGTGCTGCGGACGGGTCGGAGAGACGGCCGGACACGCTGGAGAGACGGCGGCATTCGAGGAATGAGCGGGGCGGGCGCGCTGATAGATTGGCGCATCGGTCTTGTTTTTGCCTTCGGGTGGCAGTGCTCTTTGACATTGATGGATGACTGAAGAGATATGTGGGCGGTTTGGTTCGTTTCGACGGATTGAAAGTCTGTATATCGCGCTCTTAGCGCTGTGTTTCGTATTTGGGTTGGGGTCGATGATCCTGTGCTCAAGTAGCGAAGCGGTAGCGCGATGATAGAGTGTCAGCTTCACTGTTTGGTGGTGCAACGTTTCTTTTGGAACGATGTACATCAGACAGATGACTCTTGATGTTTGCCCTGGCCTAGCCGGGTTGGGGTCGCGACGTTTTTTTGGGATGGTTTATCTGTCCTCAAGTAGCGAAGCGGTAGGACATCAAGGATGTGCAGAGGTTCGACTGTCATGGAAATGTCGGAGACGGCATTTTAACTTGAGAGTTTGATCCTGGCTCAGAACGAACGCTGGCGGCAGGCCTAACACATGCAAGTCGAGCGCGCCCTTCGGGGTGAGCGGCGGACGGGTTAGTAACGCGTGGGAA
>NZ_JBXWRD010000021.1:0-71859 GCF_059612725.1 Ruegeria sp. YKSF070
GGGGTCGATGCACGATACCGCGATGCTCTACGGTGCGCTTGGCTGGGACAGTTATGACAAGCCGTGTGAGGTGGTGACCGAGTATTTTCCATCCTCGGGCACCGGTCAGACCAACGTGATTTTCCCGGTGTGATCAAACGGAGTTGCCAGGACGGACATCCTCAAAGAGAACTGGGGATGAACCCGTAACCGGAGCACAGAACATGGCAGTACGTCCAGGAACTGACGACATCATCTATGGCAGCCCGCAGCAGGTCGCGGTCGTGCGCCGGGCGAACGCGCTTTATCGTCTGGTCGGGCATGACCCGCGCTTTACCTTTCAGGGGCGGACGGTCTCGTGCTTGGGAGACAGCCTCGATGCGGCGGACCTGGTGATCGACCTGTGCCGGTTGCAGGGCTATTCCAGCGCGCAATTCGTGCCACGCGATCAGGCAGGTTTCTTTCTGGAAGCCTACAAGCGGGCGGGCCTGTCACCGGTCGAATGGGAACAGTACTGGGGACATGACACGGCCCTGACGGCAAGTGCCGCGTTCATGAAGGAGTTCCAGATTCCCAGGGGCTTGACCCTGTGCGAGGTTACACCAGACACGCCGGACGACCGCATTCACGCGATCTGTCGCATGTCGCAGGCGGCAGGTGTCTTGCCCGCACCTGGCTCTGCCCTGCGGGGATATGGCCCGCGCGGCATCATCCTCTATGCTGAAACAGAGGCTGGAGACATCGCCTCGGTTGGGGGTGGTTTCATGGCCTATCACCCGGACAGCGCTTGGCCCAACGAAGCCTTTTGGGGCATGCTGGCGACGGCGCAGGATTGGCGCGGCAAGCGGCTGGCCTGCTGGGTCGGCGCGGCGGCAATCCTTGCGCTGGCCGACCGGTTCGGGGCACGCGGCTTTTCCAGTGGTGTCAAGGCTGACAACCCGTCGTCTCAGGCCATGTGTTCAAGGCTGGGTGTGGTCCGCTCCAATCGGGTCTATGCCGGTGCCAGCGATCCTGACCTGATGGGCAGCGGTTCGGTCACCCGGTGACCATCTCACACATAAACCAATTGCGAGGAACAGCATGAAGTTCGCCACCATTGCCGCCGAGGAGCAGGAGCTTTACGGCATCATCCGCGACGAGGGGTTCGTGGCGCTGTCGCCCGATTTCCCGCACTGGCCCGACCTGCGCGCGGTGATCGCGGCGGGCGGTCTGCGTGACCTTGCCAAGGCGGCGATGGGTCGGGCGGTGACGCATAGCGATTTCACCTATCTGCCGCCGATCCCAAACCCCGGCAAGATCATCTGCGTCGGCGTCAACTTTCCCGACCGCAATGCCGAATACAAGGATGGCAGCGCAGCGCCGAAATACATGTCGCTGTTTCCGCGTTTCGCGTCGAGCTTTGTCGGACATGGCCAGCCGCTGATCCGCCCGCCGGAGAACCACACGCTGGATTACGAGGGTGAGATGGCGGTTGTCATCGGCAAGGGCGGCCGGCGCATCCGGGCCGAGGATGCCTATGACCATATCGCGGGGCTGAGCGTCTGCAACGAGGGCACCATTCGCGACTGGGTGCGGCATGCCAAGTTCAACGTGACACAAGGAAAGAACTGGGACCGCTCAGGCGCGATCGGGCCCTGGATGGTGCCCTTCACCCATCCCGCCCAGATCGACGCGGCGCGGATTACCACCCGGGTCAATGGCGAGCTGCGACAGGACGATGCGCTGGCCAACATGATCTTTTCCGTGCGCGAAGAGATCGCCTATATCTCGACCTTCACCACGTTGAACCCCGGCGACATCATCGTCACCGGCACCCCCACTGGCGCGGGCGCGCGGTTCGATCCGCCGCGCTACCTGAAACCCGGCGACGTGGTCGAGGTCGAGGTGACGGGCGTCGGCACGCTGGTCAACGGGGTGGAGGACGAGGCATGACACCCGAACAGCACGCCGATGCCGCCGCGCGGTTGATCGAGGCCGAGGAAACCGGCCGCCAGATCGGCCTGCTGTCGCTGGCCTATCCGGGCATGGACATGGACGATGCCTATGCCATCCAGCAGGCGCTGGCCGCGCATAAGCAAGCCGCCGGGCGGCGGGTGATCGGGTGGAAGATCGGGCTGACCTCGAAGGCGATGCAATATGCGCTGAACATCGACATTCCCGACAGCGGCATCCTGTTCGACGACATGGTCTTTGACGATGGCGCCACGGTGCCCAAGGGGCGGTTCATCCAGCCCCGCGTCGAGGCCGAGATCGCCTTTGTGATGAAGGCGCCGCTGGGCGGGGCAGATGTGACGCGCGACGATGTGCTGGCGGCCACCGACTATGTCGCCCCGTCGCTCGAAATCCTTGACACCCGCATCCTGCGGGTCGATCCCGAAACAGGGCGCGCGCGCAATGTCTGTGACACGATCAGCGACAATGCCGCCAATGCGGGTGTGGTGTTGGGCAAGCAGCGCCATGCGCCCGACGCGTTCGATCTGCGCTGGGTCGGGGCGCTGACCTTTCGCAATGGTGAGATCGAGGAAACCGGGCTGGGCGCCGGTGTGCTGAACGACCCGGTTGAAAGCGTGGTCTGGCTGGCCCGTCGCATGGCGCAATACGGGCAAAGCATCGAACCGGGGCATATCGTGCTGTCGGGCAGTTTCATCCGCCCGGTCGAATGCCCGCCCGGCACCCGGATCGAGGCAGATTTCGGCCCCTTTGGCGCAGTCTCGGTCAATTTCGACTGACGCGCGACTGCCACAACGTCAGGCGCGAAAGAAGTTGAAAATTTTTCGGAAAAAGTTTCCGCTTTCTGGTGAGAGGAGAGCGGAGCCATGGGTCCAACTGAGACCGACACCCCGATGCATACCCGCGCGACGCCGAAACAGGCGCGCGCGCGCCAGAGAGTTGTCGATATCCTGGACGCCGCCGCCGCACTGTTGGCCGAGCGGCCGCCGGGCGATCTGAACACCTCGCTGATTGCCGAGCGGGCGGGCGTGCCCGTCAGCTCGATCTATCGCTACTTTCCCACCCTGCGCGATCTGCTGGACGAGCTGTCGGCCCGCGCCGCGGGCGACCTGCGCCAACATTTCATGGAGACGATCGCCGCGACCGAAGGTGAGCCGGATCTGGTGATGCGCATCCGCCGCACGCTGGAGGGTATCCGCGTGTTCATGGCCGAACATCCCTATTACCGGGGCCTCCTGTTGCTGCTGGCCTCGCTGCGCGGAGTCCAAAGCGTTGAGGATGACGACAATGCGGAACTGGTGGGCTTTCTGGCCGACCGCTGGGCGCGGGGGCTGGACGGGTTTACCGGCGGCGACCCGCATGTGGTGGCGACCACCGCCGTGCAGATTGCCCTGACACTGGAAGACCGGATGGCCCGGCAGGCCACCCCCGCGCTGGAGGCGCAGTATCACGACGAGATGGTCCGCGCGCTGGATGCCTATCTGTCGCTCTACCTGCGGCGCTCTCCTGCGGAGGAGACCTGATGCGCGCCCTGATCCTGTCGGTCTCGGCACTGGTTCTGGCGGCACTCTGGTGGTGGCTCTCTGGTGACGGGGCACCTCCGGAACCGGAGGCGGGCGGCATCGCCCGGGCCGAGACCCTGCGTCCGACCGACCCGGAGCTGGCGGCGATCTACGAGCGCTCTTGCATGGCCTGCCACGCATTGGTCGAGGCGCAGGCGCCTTTGACCGGATTTGCCCCTGCCTGGGCGGCGCGGGAAAAGGAGCGCGGGAGCCATGGCCTGTTGTTATCGGCGCGCAACGGGTTCGGGAACATGCCCGCGATGGGCCTCTGCCTCGATTGTTCGGACGAGCAACTGGCGGCGCTGATCGCCTTCATGTCCGGGGAGGGGCAGCAATGACACTGACACGGCGCAAACTGCTGGGCTATGGCGCGCTGGCCGGGCTGGCGGTGCCAGCGGCAATGCAGGCCCATTGGCTGAGCCGCGATTTCACCCGGCCCGGTTACAGCCCCGACATCCCCCCTGCCCCGCCGGGCCGCCAGATCTGGCGCAACTGGTCGGGATATCAGGTGGCTACACCGGAGCAAATCTATTCCGCCGCCTCGGAGGAGGAACTGGCCACCCGGATCGCCGATTGGCCGGGGCGGATCCGCCCGGTGGGATCGGGGCATTCCTTTTCCGCTCTGGTACCCAGCGAGGATATGATCCTGGATACCGGGCGGCTGTCGGGGTTGATCTCGGTCGATGCCGCGGCGGGGATGGCGACCTTTGGCGCCGGGACCCGGTTGCGTCAGGCAGCGATGCTGGCGGCTGAACACGAGCTGGGCTTTGCCAACCTGCCCGATATCGACGTGCAGACCCTGGCCGGGTCATTCAGCACCGCCACCCATGGCACCGGGCGCGGCTTGCAGGCCATGCATGGCTGTATCACAGGGTTCCGTCTGATCACCGCCGATGGCACCGCCCGCGACGTGACCCGCGACAGCGATCCCGATCTGTTCGATGCGGGCCGGGTATCGCTCGGTACGCTGGGGGTGATCACCCGCTATACGCTGAAGCTGGTGCCCAGCTATGCGCTGAACCGCAAGCTGTTCATCCTGCCGACCGCAGAGGCGATCGCGCGCATGCACGATCTGGCCGCCGCGCATCGCAACTTCGAATTCTATGTGCTTCCCAATCTGGGCTATGCGGCGGTGATCACCCATGACCTGTATCAGGGAGAGATTGCCGGTCGGGTGCCCAGCGAGGACGAGGACTGGATCGCGACGCTCAAGGATCTGCGCGATATTCTGGGCTGGTGGCCCTGGCTGCGGCGGCGCGCCTTTGACGCATATGTGGCGCTTGACGTGCCCGCCGACGGGGTGCTGGAGGATACCACCGACAAGTACTGGAAACTCCTCTCGACCGCCCGCGCCACCCGGATGAACGAGATGGAATACCACCTGCCCGAAGACCGCGCGCAAGAGGCGGTACGCGCGGTGGTGGCGGCGCAGGAGTCGCGCAACGAGAGCTTCTTCCCGATGGAGGTGCGGTTCACCGGACAGGACGACGCGTGGCTGTCGCCCTTCAACGACGGCACGCGGATCTCGGTCGCGGTGCACAAGCTGGCCTCGGAACCGCTGGACATGCTGTTTGACACGATTGAGCCGATCCTGCGCGCATATGGCGGGCGGCCGCATTGGGGCAAGCTGCATGCGCTGACGGCCCCCGATCTGGCGGCGCTTTATCCCGATTTCGACCGGTTCGCCGCGCTGCGGGCGCGGCTTGACCCGCAGGGCAAGTTCCTGAACCCCCATACCGCCGCGCTGTTCGGGGCCGGGGATGTCTGAAGTCTATTTCCAGAAGTTGCAGGCGGCACTGATCGCTGCGGGGCGACACCTGCCGACGCTGGTGGTGGATGCCGAGCAGTTGGCAGCCAATATCGCGGCGGTGCGCCGGTTGACGGCGCCCGGCCTTGCGCTGCGGGTGGTCGAAAAATCGCTGCCCGCGCCGGACCTGCTGCGGCTGGTGATGGCAGGGCTGGATACGAACCGGCTGATGAGCTTTCACCTGCCCTTTGTTGAGCAGGCCGCAGCGGTGTTTCCTGACGCTGATATCCTGCTGGGCAAACCGATGCCGGTGGGCGCGGTGGCAGGCGTATCGCCCGCGCTGGACACTCAGGTACATTGGCTGATCGACAGCCCCGACCGGCTGGCGGAATATGCCGCGCTCGCCGCCCAGTCGGGCCGCGCCCTGCGCATCTGTCTGGAGGTCGATATCGGGCTGCATCGGGGCGGCTTCTCACTGGCGCGGGCCGGGGAGTTCACCGCCGCCCTGACCCGCCTGCGCGACGATCCGCACCTGCACCTGACCGGGCTGATGGGATACGAGCCGCATATCGCCCGCCTGCCCCGCCTGATCGCCAGCCGGGCGCGGGCGTTGGACGCGGCGCGGGCGGCCTATGCCCGGTTCCATGCGCTGACGGTCGAGGTGCTGGGGGCGGAGGCCACAGCCAAACTGATCTATAACACCGGCGGCAGCACGACCTTCATGCTCTATGACGGGAGCGGGCCCGAGACCGAGGTGGCGCTGGCCTCGGCCCTGGTCAAACCGACCGATTTCGACCTGCCCGCGCTGGAGGCGCTGCAACCGGCGGCTTTTATCGCCACTCCGGTGCTGAAAACCGTGGAACAGCCCGAAATACCAATGGCGCCGGGGCTGAGCCGAGTTTTGCGCCTGTTTGGACGCTCGCCGCAAAGGGCCTGTTTCATCTATGGCGGCAATTGGCTGGCCGATCCCTGCCACCCGGCGGGCGCGCGGCGCTCGGCCCTGTTCGGGCATTCCAGCAATCAGGAAATGTATGATCTGCCTGCGGACAGTACCTTGAAACCCGGTGATTTCCTGTTCTTCCGCCCGCGTCAGAGCGAGGCGCTGTTGCTGCAATTCGGCGATATCGCCCTGTTCGATGGCACCGCGATCACCGAGTGGTGGCCGGTCTGGCACGAAACACATTAGGAGGCCGCGATACTGTTTGCCCTGATCCTGCTGACCCTGCCCGCGCTGGTCATCTGGCTGGCGGCGCGAATCCCCGCGCTGGACCGGATCGGCGTTGTGCCGCTGACCTTTGCAACCGGATTTGCCCTGGCGCTGAGCCTCGACCTGAGCGCCTTTGCCGATATGCAGACCACACTGCAAGAGGTGAGCGTGGCGCTGGCCCTGCCCCTGATCCTGTTTGCCGCCAACCTGCGCCGCGCCCTGACCGAGGCGCGCGGCGCCGGGTTGGCCATGGCGCTGTCGCTGGTATCGGTCTGTGTGGCCAGCCTGCTGGGCGTGCTGCTGTTCCAAAGCCGGGTCGCTGACCTGCCACAGGTCGCGGGCATGGCGGTGGGGGCTTATACCGGCAGCGGCGTCAACATGGGCGCAATCAAGAGCGCCACTGGCGCCAGCGATGGGCTGTTCCTGACCATGGTCACCTATGACATCGTGTTTTCCATCGGCTACATGCTGATCATCGTGCTGGTGGGCCAGCGGCTGGCAGGGTTTATCCTGCCACCCTTTGTGCCCCATTCCCAAGGCGATCATGAGGCCGACACATCACATATCGCCGATGACAGCGCGCGCGGATATGCCCGCCTGATCCGGCGTTCCGGGCTGGCAGGGTCTGCGCTTGCCTTTGGCGCGGCGGGTCTGTGTGTCGGTGTGGCGGTGGCACTCTCCGGTCTGCTGCCCGAGACGTGGTCGGGCACAGCGACCATCCTGTTGATCACCACATTCGGCCTGCTGGGCGCCTTTGTTCCCCGGCTGCATGCCAGCCCGACCAGCTTTCACCTAGGCATGTACCTGATCCTGATTTTCTGCCTCAGCTCGGCCACCCTGCTGGATCTGTCGGTGCTGACCGGGATGAACCGGGCGCTTGGCGGCTATTTCGCCTTTATCCTGCTGGGAGCGATGGGGCTGCACGCGCTGCTCTGCCGCCTGTTCGGGATCGACCGCGATACCTATCTGGTGGCCTCGGGCGCCGCGATCATGTCGGTGCCCTTCATCCCGGTGATCTGCGGAGCCCTGCGCAACCGGGCTCTGCTTGTGCCTGGCATCGCCATTGCGATCCTGGGCTATGCAGTGGGCAACTATCTGGGCGTTGCCGTGGCAGGCCTGGCGGCGGCTATGTAAACCTACCCTCGCATCATACCGATCATTCTAATCTCTGTACGATCTGCAAATCTTTCGGGACCATCTGCCATAACAGGTTCACGTTGCGGCCTCTATCTGTTGGTCACCGGGCCGATCCGCCCGGTTGAAACCACACTGGAAGGATCTCAACATGAAGACTTTCGCACTCACTGCCCTGATTGCTGCGCTGCCGATGCTGGCCGCCCCCGCCTTTGCCGCGGACGAAGTCAACGTCTCGAACGGCATCTCGGCCGGCGGCGCGCCGCTGGCCGTGCATGGCGTCGACCTGGTGACCCTGGTGCGCGACGGCAACCCGGTCGAGGGCTTTGCCAACTACTCGGCAACCATCGACGGGGCGTCCTACTATTTCACCTCCGAAGAGAACCTCAAGGAATTCCAATCGGAACCGGCCCGCTACCTGCCCCAGCACGGCGGTTTCTGCTCTTACGGCGTGGCCGTGGGCAAGAAGTTCGACGGCGACCCGGACAAATACGTCCTGGCGGATGGCAAACTGTTCCTTTTCCTGAACGCCGCCACCCGCGACAAGTTCCTTGAGGACGTGGCCGGCACCACCGCCACCGCCGATGGCAACTGGGCCAAGATCAAGCATGTCGCGGTGGGCGACCTCTGATCCCGGCCTCAGGGGCGCGCTTCCCGGCGCCCCGACCCGCCCGCGAAGGAATTAGCCCTTCGCGGGCATCTTCCGCTCGATCTCGGCAATCGCGGCGGACAGCGCGGTGGGAATGTCCATCGTGCTGGTATCCAGCAGCACCGCATCCTCGGCCGGTTTCATCGGCGCGGTGGCACGGTCCGCATCGCGCGCGTCCCGTTCGCGTACATCGGCCAGCACCGCCTCGCGCGTGGTCTCCTGGCCCTTGCCGGTCAACTCCAGGTAACGGCGTTCGGCGCGCACCTCGGCGCTTGCGGTGACGAACAGTTTTACCTCGGCCTCGGGGCAGATCACTGTGCCGATATCGCGCCCGTCCAGCACAGCACCCCCAGCCCGGCGGGCAAAGGCGCGCTGGAAATCGACCAGCGCCGCGCGCACCTCGGGGATCACCGCCACCTTGCTTGCGGCCTGAGCCACCTCGGCGGTGCGCAGGTCGTCACGCTCCAGATCCTCGGGCCGCAAGGCACACGCGGCGGTTTCAGCCGCCTCGCCCCCCAGCGTGCGGCGCCCAACCGCGCGATAAAGCAGCCCGGTATCCAGATGGGCGAACCCGAAATGCGCCGCAACAGCTTTGGAAATCGTACCCTTGCCCGCTGCCGCGGGTCCGTCGATTGCAACCGTAAATGTCATGTCCGCTCCAGCTTTGCGCCCAGACCGCCCATCAGCGGCTCAAAGATCGGGAAGGACGTGGCGATCGGGCTACCGTCGTCGACCGAAACCGGCGCCTCTGCCCCCATGCCCATCACCATGAAGGACATGGCGATGCGGTGATCCAGGAAGCTCTCGCAAGTGCCACCGCCCGGCACCTTACCGATACCAAGGCCATGCACCGCCCACCAGTCGGCGCCCTCTTCTACTGTCACGCCATTGGCACGCAGCCCGCGCGCCATCGCGTCGATCCGGTCGCTTTCCTTGACGCGCAGCTCCTTGACGCCACCCATCATGGTCACGCCTTGCGCGTTGGCGGCCACCACCGATAGCACCGGGTATTCGTCGATCATACTCGCCGCGCGCGCGGGCGGCACGGTAATGCCCTTCATGTCGGGGGAATAGCGCGCGCGCAGGTCGGCCACCGGCTCGCCCCCCTCGGTACGCTCGTTCTCATAGGTCAGGTCAGCGCCCATCTCGCGCAGTGTGGTAAACAGGCCCGCGCGCGTCGGGTTCAGCCCGATGCCGGGCACCAGCACGTCTGAACCGGGGGTAATCAGCGCGGCGCAGACCGGGAATGCCGCGCTCGACGGGTCGCGCGGCACCGCGATCACCTGCGGTTGCAGCTCGGGCCGCCCGGTCAGGGTGATGACCCGTCCCTCTTCGGTATCTTCAACGGTGACCACGGCGCCAAAACCCGCCAGCATCCGCTCGGAATGGTCGCGGGTGGCCTCCTTCTCGATCACCACGGTCTGACCCGGTGCGTTGAGCCCGGCCAGCAGTACCGCCGATTTCACCTGGGCCGACGGCACCGGCACCTCGTAACGCACCGGTACTGGATCAGCGGCGCCCACGATGGTCATCGGCAGCCGGCCACCCTTGCGGCCCACCGCCTGTGCGCCAAACAGCGTCAGCGGATCGGTGACCCGCGCCATCGGGCGCTTGTTCAGGCTGGCATCGCCGGTAAAGGTCGCTGTGATGGGTGAGGTTGCCATCGCCCCCATGATCAGCCGCACGCCGGTGCCGGAATTGCCGCAATCGATCACCTGGTCCGGCTCGGCAAAACCGCCCACGCCAACCCCATGTACCGACCACGATCCGTCCGCGTGCCGCGTCACCTCGGCGCCAAAGGCACGCATCGCCTTGGCGGTGTCCAGCACATCCTCGCCCTCCAAGAGGCCGCTGATGCGCGTCTCGCCCACCGCCATCGCGCCCAGGATCAGGGCCCGGTGCGAGATCGACTTGTCGCCCGGCACCTCGGCCACGCCGCTCAGCGGGCCACAGGGATGCGAGGTCATCGGGATGGGGGTGCCGTGTCCGGACATGCGCGCTCCTTTGGAAAACTCCTCCTGCGATTACCCAATTGCCCCGTCAGGGTCCAGCGGGAACAGGCACGCAGACCATCCGCTTCTTTCTGGTTCGAAATACTCCGGGGGGAGCGCCGCAGGCGCGGGGGGCAGCGCCCCCTTGCCTTACCCGTCCAGCCGACGAAAGGTCAGGTAATGCGGCACCCGGCCCTCTCGCAGCGCCTTCTGCTCATACCGAGTCGAGATCCAGTCACCCCAGGGCTGGCGCCAGTCGGCGGGTGCCTCGGCCAGCCATTCGAAACCAGCGCGCGGCACTTCTTCCAGCGTCTGGCGGACATAGTCGGGGATGTCGGTGGCCACGCGAAAGATGGCACCCGGTTTCAGCACGCGCGCCAGCGGCTCCAGATGTTCGGGGGTCACGAACCGGCGCCGGTGGTGCCGTTTCTTGGGCCAGGGATCGGGATAGAGCAGGAAAGCGCGCGCGATGCTCTGAGCCGGCAGCACGTCGAACAGGTCGCGCACATCACCCGGATGCACCCGCACATTGTCGGCCCCCGCCGCCCGGATCTTGCCCAACAGCATCGCCACCCCGTTGATATAGGGTTCGGCGCCGATGATGCCGATGCCGGGATTCGAAGCCGCCTGGTGCACCAGGTGCTCGCCGCCGCCAAACCCGATCTCCAGCCAGGTCTCGCGCCCGCCGAACAGCGCGTCCAGATCCAGCGGCGTGCGCGCGGGATTGTCCTGCCAGTTTACCGGGCCCGGCGACAGGGGCGTCAGGTCCTCGTCCAGATAGGTCCGCTGGTTCGGTTTCAGGGTCTTGCCCTTGATGCGACCATAGAAGTTGCGGCGCGGGCGGGCGGGTGTCGTCTTGCTCATGGCCGCGGGGTTACTGCGCCCGCGCGCCCGGTGCAAGGGTCTGCCGCGCGGCCCGGTGCCTCATTCGGCGGCGCGGGCGCGTTCACGCAGCACCCCGGCGCGGGTCAGTTCCAGCCGCGAGGGGTACCAGCTGTCATCCGCGCGCACGCCCTTGGTACGCACCGCAAACCCCGCATCCACACCCCGGTCGATCATATAGACCAGATCGTCATGCACCTCGCTCTGGGTATCCTCATAGACCCACGAGACGAAATCGAACGGAGTCTCCCAGCCATCGGCCTCGCGATTTGCGGTGTAATACTCCTCGACCGAACGGGGTGACCAGGTGGTCTGATGAAAGCCGATCTTGGCGCCCAGCAGCATCCGCCGCCCGGCACCGGCCAGAAAGATACGCACGCAAGAGCTGAAACATTCGCCCGAAACCAGGGTATCGAGGTCGAAATCCAGCACGATCCGTGCCATCTCGCGCCCGGCATAGAGGCTTCCTCCGGTGCTGTTGAGGTCCAGCACCCGGATCTCGGGGTTCTGCCGCAGCAGCGCCAGCAGCCGTTCGATATGGGCCACCTCGATATCGGTCGAACCGCCCGCTTCGTGCTCCTGCGTGGTGTCATAGATCAGCGTATCGCCCGCGACGCGGAACACCGGGTCGTCCGCTTCTGCACCCGCCGCAATCACCCAGCCGAGTGTCAGCCCCGCGACAAGCGAAAGCCTTGCAAATTGGCGCATGCGGGGTCTCCTTCATGGTTTCCGCAAGGGTGAAAAACCGCGCCGCGCGGGTCAAGCAGAAACACCCTGCTCAACGAAAAAGGGCGGCCACCTGGCCGCCCTGTTGTCGATCACGATCCGCCGGTTCAGACCGCCTTTTTCAGCGCCTCGGAGAGATCGGTGCGCTCCCAGCTGAAGCCGCCATCGGCCTCGGGCTCGCGGCCGAAATGACCATAAGCGGCGGTGCGCTCGTAAATCGGCTTGTTCAGGCCCAGATGGGTGCGGATGCCGCGCGGGGTCAGGTTCATGACCTTGGGGATTGCCGCCTCGATCTCGGCATCGGCGACCGTGCCAGTGCCATGGGTATCGGCATAGATCGACAGCGGCGCCGACACGCCGATGGCATAGCTCAGCTGGATGGTGCATTTCTCGGCCATGCCGGCGGCGACCACGTTCTTGGCCAGATAGCGCGCGGCATAGGCGGCCGAGCGGTCCACCTTGGTCGGATCCTTGCCCGAGAAGGCGCCGCCGCCATGCGGCGCGGCACCGCCATAGGTGTCGACGATGATCTTGCGCCCGGTCAGGCCGGCATCGCCATCGGGTCCGCCGATCACGAACTTGCCGGTCGGATTGACGTGCCATACGGTCTCGGCGGTCAGCCAGCCCTCGGGCAGGACCTCACGGATATAGGGTTCGACGATGGCACGGATATCGGCGCTGGTCAGGTCGGGGTCCAGGTGCTGGGTCGACAGCACCAGCGACGAGATGCCGACCGGCTGCCCGTCGCGATAGATGACCGACAGCTGCGATTTGGCGTCCGGCCCCAGTGCCGGTTCGGTGCCGTTCTTGCGCACCTCGGCCAGGCGGCGCAGGATCGCGTGGCTGTATTGGATCGGCGCCGGCATCAGCGCCGGTGTTTCGGTCGTGGCATAGCCGAACATGATGCCCTGATCACCGGCCCCCTCGTCCTTGCCTTCGGCGGCGTCGACGCCCTGGGCGATATGGGCCGACTGTTCGTGCAGCAGATTGGTGATCTCCACCGTCTCGTGGTGGAACTTGTCCTGCTCGTAGCCGATATCCTTGATACAGTCTCGGGCGATCCGGTCGATCCGGCCCATGTACTCGCGCAGCTTAGCCTGATCCGACAGGCCCACCTCGCCACCGATCACCACACGGTTGGTGGTCGCAAAGGTTTCACAGGCGACGCGCGCCTCGGGTTCTTCGGTCAGAAAGGCGTCAAGCACCGCATCCGAGATACGGTCGCACACCTTGTCCGGGTGCCCTTCGGAGACGGATTCCGAAGTGAAGATGTAGTTCTGTCGGGACATGAAAAGTGCTCCATTAAAGGTTTCCCTCGCCACGCCAGGAAGCCGTTGTGGCAGGTCGAAGCCGGGATACGCGGGGCCATTGGCAAGGTCAATCGCTATTTGGACGCAGCGCCCGGCCCTGTATCCGCACTGCACCAGCCAGCAGAACCAGCATCACCAGCAGCCAAGGCAGATCGCCGGTTCTGCTATAGAGTGTCGGCGGCAAGGCCCGTGGCAAATCCGCATCCACATAGCCGTCCTGCCCCAGTGGCAGCGCGGCGGTGATACGCCCTTGCGGGTCGATCATCGCCGAGATGCCGGTATTGGCCACGCGCACCATCGGCAGACCCTGTTCGATGGCCCGCATCCGCGCCTGAGCCAGATGCTGATACGGGCCGGCCCAGGTGCCGAACCAGGCGTCGTTCGTGACCTGCACCAACAGCCGGGGCCGCCCGTCCGGGCCGCGCGCATATCGAGGGAACACCGCTTCGTAACAGATCAGCGGCAGCGCCGCGCCAATACCCGGTATCGGCAAGGTTTCCGGCCCGGGACCGGCGCTGAAGCCCCGCCCGCTGCGAGCGGCAAAACCCGCGATGCCGAATTGCTCTAGCACATCGCCCAACGGAACGTATTCGCCGAACGGAACCAGATGATGCTTGTCATATGTGGCCTCGACCCGCCCGCCCGAACCGATCATCGCAAGCGCGTTGTAGATGCGCGGCCCCTCGGCCCGGTTCGCGCCCAGCAGCACCGGCGCGCCGCGCGCGGCGGCGGCGATCTGCTCCAGCACCGGTCCGGCCTCGTCCAGCCAATAGGGCAGCGCCGATTCCGACCAGACCACCAGATCGGGTGGCGTGTCGGCAGCGGTATAGCGGATCTGGCGCTCCAGAAAGATCGGATACCAGTCGGGATCCCATTTCTGATGCTGCGGCGCGTTGGGTTGCACCAGACGCACCACCTTGCCGCTACTTTCAACCGGCGCGCGCGCCGCATCCGCAGCCAGCACGGCCAGAGCCAGCGCCAGCATTGGCAGAGCACAGGAGAGCAGCGCGCGCGCCCTCAAACCTCGCGTAAGCGCGGCACCGGGGATCATGGTCGCCGCAAGCGTCATCACTGCCAGACCGTTGGGTCCGATCCACGCCAGCAGCAGGGCCATATCGGTCTCGACCCAGATTTGCGCCAGACCCGCCCAGGGAAAGCCAGTGAACACATATCCACGGGCCAGTTCCATAAGGCCGAGTGTCAGGGTCAAAAGGATCACCCGCCGGAAAGGCCCCAGCCTGGGCCGCGCCGCCAGCGCAAAGGCCACGGCCCATAACAGCGCCAGCCCCCCCGCCATCAGCACCAGCGCAAACGGCGCCATCCAGCCATGCCGTGCCACATCCACCAGAAACGGCTCGACGATCCAGATGAGCGCATGACCGAAATAGCCGGTGGCAAAGGCCCAGCCGGTCCAGGCCGCCTGACGCCAGCCCGGCGCCGCGAGAAACAGTGCGGGCACCGCCAGCAATGCAGCGACGGTCGCGCCCCACAGCGATAACGGCGCCAAGCCAAGCGCGGCCACGGCCCCCAGCAGCGCCGCCAGCGCCATACGCTGTCTCAGCGGCCAAGCTGCAACAAAGCTCATTCGGCGGCGTCGGGGATCATCACCCGCAAGCGCTTGATCCGGCGCGGGTCGGCGTCCATCACCTCGAATTCCACGCCATCGGGATGCGGCACCACCTCGCCCCGCGCGGGCACCCGGCCCGACAGCATGAAGACGAGGCCGCCCAGCGTGTCGATCTCTTCCTCGTCCACATCCTCGTGGCTGGTCAGCGAACGCCCGATCTCGGTCTCGAACTCGTCAAGCGGCGTCCGCGCCTGCGCGATATAGCAGCCGGGACGTTCCTTTATCCAGGTCTGCGCCTCGTCGGTGTCATGCTCATCCTCGATCTCGCCCACGACCTGTTCGATCAGGTCCTCGATCGTCAGCAAGCCATCGACCCCGCCATATTCGTCGATCACCAGCGCCATATGGCGGCGCTCGGTCTGCATCTTGGTCAGCAGCACCCCGATCGGCATCGACGGCGGCACGAACAGCAATGGCCGCAGCATCGACCCCAGATCGAACACCGTCGAGTTGCCGTTGAAGCCGTGGGTGAGCGCGAAATCCTTGAGATGCACGAAGCCCAGCGGGGTATCGAGCGTATTCTCGTAGACCGGAATCCGGGTCATGCCGCTGTCGCGGAAGATCTGGACCAGCTCTTCCTTCGAAATGGATAGCGGAACCGACACGATCTCGGCGGTGGGGATCGCCACATCCTCGACCCGCATCCGACGCAGGTTGAGTATCCCCGGAACCGGGGTGGGTGCCGTCGTGGCCCCGTTCGGCGCCTGTTCCTGATGGCTTTCACCGGATGAGAATGCATCCATGATACGGGTGAAAAACCCTGTCTTGTCTGCGTTCGTTTCGCCGGTTTCCTCCGGCTGCGCGCTTTGCGCTGCGCTAGAACTGCCTTCTATTTCGCCCATCAATCCTGTTCCAAATCGAGGCCCCTTGGCCCCTCACTCAATATTATATGGGTCATCAAGGCCCAGATTGCCAAGTATCCGGCGTTCCAAACTTTCCATCAGCGTGGCGTCTTCGTCACGGATGTGATCGTAACCCAGCAGATGTAACAGACCATGAACGATCAGATGTGTCACATGGTCGTCCATTGGCTTGCCCGCAGCCTCGGCCTCGCGCTGGCAGGTGTCAAAGGCGATGGCGATGTCCCCCAAGGGAATCGCTCCTGTGAAATCTGCCTCGGGCGCCAGAGGTTCGCCGCCCGGCTCCTCGGCGGCCAGATCCTCGGCGGGCCAGCTCAGGACATTGGTGGGGGCGGGCTTGTCTCGGAATTCGGCATTCAGCGCTGCGATGCGATCGTCGTCGCAGCCAAGCAAGCTGATTTCGCAAATCTCGGGGTCCAGCCCCATCTGCGCCAGCGTCGCCGAAATCGCCCGGTCAGCCAGTGGCGGCAGGATGGTCCAGCGCGAATCCTCCAGCGTCAGATCCAGCGTCATGCTTCCACGCTCCGCGCCGCCAAATACCCAACGATCCTACCCACAAACCCAACTCCGTTCAGCCCGTGTCGGCCTCATACGCTTCGATGATGGCGGCGACAAGCGGGTGTCGCACCACATCCTTCGAGGTGAAGTAGTTGAAGCTGATGCCCGGCACCGGTTTCAGCAGCCGCTCGGCATCGGACAGCCCCGAGGTCACCCCGCGCGGCAGGTCGACCTGGCTGCGGTCGCCGGTGATCACCATCCGGCTACCCTCGCCCAGACGGGTCAGGAACATCTTCATCTGCATGGTGGTGGCGTTCTGCGCCTCGTCCAGCACCACAAAGGCATTGGCCAGCGTGCGGCCGCGCATGAAGGCCAGCGGTGCGATCTCGATCTTCTTTTCCTCGATCAGCTTGGCCACCTGCTTGCCCGGCAGGAAATCGTTCAGCGCGTCATAAAGCGGCTGCATATAGGGGTCGACCTTGTCCTTCATGTCGCCCGGCAGATAGCCCAGCTTCTCCCCCGCCTCGACCGCCGGACGGCTGAGGATGATGCGGTCGACAAGACCGTTGATGAACATCGACACGCCCACCGCGACCGCCAGATAGGTCTTGCCGGTGCCCGCCGGCCCGATGCCAAAGGCCAGCTCGTTCTCGAACAGCGATTTGACATAGGCCTTTTGCGCATCGGTGCGCGGTTCGACCGGTTTCTTGCGCGTCTTGATCTCGATCCGGCCGCCCAGGAACATCTCCAGCTGGTCGCCCGCCGGAGCATCCTTGGCCTCTTCACCCCGGCCCATGCGCAATTCGCGGTCCACATCGGCACCCTCGACCGGGCGGCCCGATTGCAGGCGCTCGTACAGCGCCTCCAGCACCTCGGCGGCGCGGTCGCGCGCGGCGGCTTCGCCCAGCACCGACAGCAGATTGCCGCGCCGCACGATCTGCACACCCAGCACCTGTTCGATCAGCACAAGGTGACGGTCATGCTCGCCGCACAAATCTATCAACAGCCGGTTATCGGGGAATTCGAGTTGCAGCTCCGCAGAGGTGCTGCTGTCTTGCGGTGGTGTGAGGGCGCTGATGGCCATCCGCTCTCCTGTAGTCGCAGTCCTGGGACAAGCGTAGCCAAGATATTGCGGTCGGTGCAAGCGGGACCGCAAAATTTTCATCCTTTTGAAACAAAAAGACCGCCCCGTGGGGCGGCCTTGATGAGATGTTCGGCACTCAGATCGCGTCGACGATATTCGAACCTTCCTTGAACGGGCCGGTGGCCACGCCCTTGGGCAACGAGTCGTCGCAGACTGGCTTTCCATGGCGATCCATCCGCTGCGACAGATAGCCCTCCAGACCGTCGTCGATGATCCAGTGCTGGCAGCCGGTCGGGTCGACCCAGATACCGGCCTTGAGCTGCGACAGGTCCTTGGCGTCGATGCCGCGGTCACGGGTCTTGTCGGTGGCCTCACAGGCGGCAAGCCCACCCAGAGCCGCGAGAAGGGCGATCCCCTTGATCAGTTTCATGTCGCTCTCCTCAGTTCACACAGATGATTTCGACGCGGCGGTTCTGCGCCATGTTCGCGGCGCTGGTATTTGGCACGCGCGGATCACGCTCGCCGTAACCGCGCACATCGACGATGCGGGCACCCGAAGCACGGCCCACCCGCGCGACCGAATTGGCCCGGTTGACCGAAAGCCGCAGGTTGTAGGCATCCGAGGCCCGGCTGTCGGTATGGCCGGTGATGATGTAACCGTTGGCGCCCGTCTCCTGAAAGAACTGACGCAGCCGCGCCTGTCCCTCGGACGAGATGCGATAGCTGTCGGTCGCAAAGAACTGGTCCGTCGGCATCGTGCCGCACAGCGCGCCCCGGCGGCAGACCGGGGTTCCGTCGCGGCGGACATGGGGGGTCATGAAACCCTCGGCGCCGTCATCCATCACCCAATGCTCGCAGCCATCGGGATCGACCCAGATGGTCGGCACATAGCGCTCGCCGATAATGGTCCGGGTGGTGCCCCCGCTGCTGGATTGTGCGACAGCCGGGGTCGTCGCAATCCCGGTCAGCGCAAGGACGGTTGCAAGCGCGGCAGCCACGCTCTTGAGTTTGAAATCAGTCACCGAAAATTCCTCACCTGGTTCCCCCACTGCCGACATGCGGCGGATCAGGGCCGCTCGCCGGACGCGAAACTGGTGCAAGCTTAGGAAAATTCGACATTTCTGTGAAGCGAAATCCACCAGATATTGTGGCGTTTTTGTCGACACTCACCAATGTTTCCCCGGAATTGTAACGAATCGGTGGCTCTTGGCCCGGTTTTGCCGGTTCGTTCCGGCCCGATTCTCGTCACCGCTCGTGACATGCTCATCGGCCCCGCAAGGCGATTGCGGAGCGATTGGAAACAGAAGCGTTTCTTGCCACGCATTACTCTCGCTCCAGTTGACAATCACCATCGATCAACTCCCTGAAGCGGTGGCTTCCGCGACTCCTCCGGATCGGCTAGCATCGTCAGTGCCGGGTTCCCCTCCGGGACCGGTGCGCTGTCACGGGCTGTGTGGCGGCGCTACATTTTCTTGTCAGACGTGGGGGTATTGACATGAAAGCCTATCTGCGCGCCGGGGCTGCCCTGGCGCTTACCGCTGTCATGGCGACGTCACCCGAGGCGCAACAGCGCCCGACCAAACCGGGGTCGGATGTCCAGAACATCACCATCAGCTGCTTTCGCGGACCGACCAGCAGCGTGATCTGGGATCGCCCCAACGCGGTGTTTGTCGAGGATCTGGTGCGGATGGGCTATACTTATCCCGAGGCCCATGCCATCGGCGAACGCATTTGCCGCGATGAATGGGGCGTGGGCCAGCACGACTACATGCGCTCGTCGCTGCTCCAGATCGTGGCCAAGACGCCGCCGTCGCACTGATCCGATATTGGCTCAGGCCAGCTCGCCCGCCAGCGAGTTGGCGCCCGAGGCGACGATCCGAACGCGGGCGATCTGCCCGACCTCGAGACCCGGATCCTGGACGTGGACCGCGTGCAGGTATTCGCTCTTGCCAACCATCTGACCAGGCTGGCGGCCCGGCTTTTCGAACAGCACGCTGACTTCGCGCCCGACCATGCTGTCCTGAATCTCGCGCTGGTGGCGGGTGATCACCGCTTGCAGCCGTTGCAACCGGTCGTCAGCCTCGGCCGGGTCGACCTGAGCCCGCTCGGCCGCCGGAGTGCCGGGTCGGGTGGAATACTTGAACGAATATGCATAGCCGTACCGGACCTCCTCGACCAGATCGAGTGTGGCCTGGAAATCGGCCTCGGTCTCTTCTGGGAAACCGACGATGAAATCGCCCGACATCAGGATATCGGGACGCGCTTTGCGGATGCGCTCAACCAGCCGTAGATAGCTCTCGGCGGTATGGCTGCGGTTCATCCGCTTCAGGATCTTGTCCGACCCCGCCTGCACCGGCAGGTGCAGATAGGGCATCAGCTTGGCGCAGGTGCCATGCGCCTCGATCAGGTCGTCGCTCATGTCATTGGGATGGCTGGTGGTGAACCGGATACGCTCCAGCCCGTCGATCTTGTCCAGTTCCCAGATCAGCCCCGCCAGCGTCATGTCGCCGTTAGGCCCCGCCCCGTGATAGGCGTTGACGTTCTGGCCCAGCAGCGTGATCTCGCGCACCCCGCGTTCGACCAGTTCGTTGGCCTCGCGCAGGATGCGGTCGGCCGGGCGGCTGACCTCAGCCCCGCGGGTATAGGGCACCACGCAAAAGGCGCAGAACTTGTCACAGCCCTCCTGCACCGTCAGGAACGCGGTCGGGCCGCGCTTTGCCTTGGGGCGGCCTTTCAGCTTCTCGAACTTGTCCTCTTCGGGGAAATCGGTGTCCAGCGCCTTTTCCCCGGCGCGCGTCTTGGCCTCCAGCTCGGGGAGGCGGTGATAGCTTTGCGGGCCAACCACCAGATCGACCAGCGGCTGGCGGCGCATGATCTCTTCACCTTCGGCCTGGGCGACACAGCCCGCAACCCCGATCTTCAGATCCGGTTTCGCGGCCTTCAGCCCCTTGAAGCGACCCAGTTCGGAATAGACCTTCTCGGCTGCCTTCTCCCGGATATGGCAGGTATTGAGCAGGATCATGTCGGCGTCTTCGACGCTTTGCGTCTCGACATAGCCCTGCCCGCCAAGCGCCTCGGCCATGCGCTCGCTGTCATAGACGTTCATCTGGCAACCATAGGTCTTGATAAACAGCTTCTTGGGGTCGGACATCGGACGGACCTTTGTTTTCGCGGGATCAGCGGCGGCCTCTACAGGGTTCGGGCGCCGCTTGCAATGCACGCGCAATTAACCGAAGTTGGCCCAGAATGCCAGACAGGCAAAGACGCAAAGCAGGCTGGACAGGCATGGAATACGCCTCACTCGATCATTTCCTGAAAACCGGGGCCGAGGCCCTGGCCAAGGGGCCGCTGGCGATGATCTTTGTCGAAGACGATGTCGAGCTGGCCACCACGATGCGCCACCACATCCAATGCGGGTTCAAATCCGTGTTGGCCCTTATGCCAGACGCCTTTACCCTGCCTCCCGACGTGGAAAACCGGGTGCACCGGATCCCCTTCGACTGCGGCCCGCGCCTGGCGGTGACCAATGCCATCAACCGCATCATCGCGGCGGCGCCCGGCATCTGGATGTATTACTGTTTCAACGCCGAATACCTGTTCTACCCGTTCTGCGAGACGCGCAGCATCGGCGAGATGCTGGCCTTTCACGGCGAAGAGCGGCGCGATGCCATGCTGACCTATGTCATCGACCTCTATGCCGATGACCTCAGCGCCTTTCCCATCGGGGTTTCGCTTGACCGCGCCTTTCTGGACAAGTCCGGCTATTATGCCCAGGCCCGCAAGGACCCGGAAACCGGCCATCCGCGCGAACGGCAGCTCGATTTCTTCGGCGGCGTGCGCTGGCGATACGAGGAACATATTCCCAAGGACAGCCGCAAGATCGACCGGATCTCGCTGTTCAAATCGGCACCCGGCCTGTGTCTGAGACCCGATCACACTTTCGACGACCAGGAATACAACACCTATGCCTGTCCCTGGCATCACAACCTGACGGCGGCGATCTGTTCCTTCCGCACTGCCAAGGCACTGAAAAAGAACCCCGGATCAACCTTCGAGATCCAAAGCTTCCGCTGGCACAACTCCACCCCCTTCGAATGGCATTCGCGCCAGTTGCTCGATCTGGGGCTGATGGAACCGGGACAATGGTTCTGATCCCGGCCCGCTCCTTCATTTCGCCATAAATACTCCGGGGAAGGCGCGCCAGCGCCGGGGGCAGCGCCCCCTCTAGCGCCTCAGCAGCACCGGAAACCAATCCTCGCGCAAGCGCTGACCGGGCACCATGTCATGCCCCGGATAGGGCGGCGAGGTACGACCGGGACGCTCCACATAGCGCGCGTCATCCCCAACCAGCCGGAGCGAGAAGGCGCGGCGCCGCGAATTGCTGGTATTGCCGCGCGCGCCGTGCAGGGTGCGATAGTCAAACGCCACCGCATCACCCGGCGCCATCTCAAACTCGACGATCTGCATCCCCTCGGCCTCGGGGTCGGGCACCGGCATGTATTGGCCTTCGTCGGCAAAGAACCCCTCTTCGGACACCCAACGGGTCGGCAGAACCTCTTTCTCCCAGCGATGCGACCCGGCCACACAGCGCAGCGTCGCCTCGGTCACCGGGTCCAGCGGCGACCAGAAACTGACGGTCTGCCGCCCCTCGACAAAGTAATAGGGCCCGTCCTGGTGCCAGGGCGTCGCCATAGAGGTGCCCGGCTCCTTGACCAGCACGTGGTCGTGGAACATCTGCACGGTTTGCGACCGCATCAGGTCGGCGGCAACCTCGGCGGCGGGCGAGGTCTCGATCACCTCGCGAAACTCGGGGATACGTTCCCAGTTGCAATAATCGTCAAAGAACAGGCCCGTATGCCCCTCCTTGCGGTTTTCCGAGGCATAGGGACCAGGTGCCGCCATGTTGGCGGCGACCCCGGCGCGCAGCGCCTCTACATGATCGGCGAACAGGCCTCTGACCAGCACGACACCGTCGCGCTGAAAGGTCTCGATCATCTCGGGCGTGACAAGCGGGTGCGGCATGGCGATCTCTCCGGGGCTGATGTCCTGCCTCTTTTTGCGCATGACGGGAACTTCTGTTCAAATCATATCTTTCGAACTAATAAATAGTTTGATGTTATATCTGACCCTGCGCCAATACGAATATGTCTGTGCCGTGGGCCGGCATGGCAGCCTGTCGGCCGCGGCCGCCGCGTTGAACGTATCCCAGCCGGCACTGTCTGCCGCACTGGCCAAGATCGAGACGCATCTGGGTCAGCCCCTCTTCATCCGCAGGCGAGGCTCGGCCATGGCTGTGACCCCGGCGGGGCGCGATTTCATCGCCGCCGCCGAGGCGCTTTTGTCCGACGCGGCCCGGATCGAGGATCCGGCCCATCCGCGCCCGGCCAAACGACAGCTGCTTCTGGGCTGTTTCACCGATCTGGCGCCCTTCCTGCTGGCCCCTGCCCTGCACGCGCTGCGCCGGGCGCTGCCGGATGTAACGATCAGCACCCGCGCCGACGGGTTCGAGGCGCTGATCTCGGCGCTGCTCAAAGGCCAGATCGATCTGGCGCTGACCTATGATCTGGGGCTGGATGCCGGGTTTCACCGCCAGCCGCTCTACCGCAGCCACCCGCAGGCCCTGATGTCTCCCGACCATCCTTTGGCCCGGGGTGCCGATCCCGATCTGAAGGCGCTGACAGCGCATCCGCTGATCCTGTCGGACGAGGGCCTGTCGGCGCAGCACATGCTGGGCCTCTTTCGACGGCATGGATTGTCGCCTCTGGTGGCGCACCGGGCCGCCACGCTGGAACTGTTGCGCAGCCTCGCCGCCCATGGCGAGGGCGTCGGGATCAGCTATGCGGCGCCCGCTCACGCCACCAGTTATGACGGCAGACCGCTGCTCAGTCGCCCGATCCTCGGGGCGGATTTGACAGAATCCGTGATCCTTGTCCGGCACGGCACCGGCGCGGCGGACGCGACCACCGCGCGGGCGGCACAGGTCTTGACAGAGTTATTCGGCGCGGGCTGATCAGCCCTTGCGGCGCAGCCGGATCACCACATCGACCGAGGCGATCTCGACGCCTTCGGGCGCTTCGGGCAGGCGCTGGATCACCAGCTGGTCCGAGGGCGCATCCGACAGCCGCCCCTCGTCCTCCCAAAAGAAATGCGGGTGATCGTGAGTGTTGGTGTCGAAATAGCTTTTCGAGCCATCCACCGTGATCTCCTGCAACACACCGGCCTCGCAAAAGGCGCGCAGCGTGTTGTAGACGGTCGCCAGCGACACGGCGGCGCCCTTGGTCCGGGCGGCATCAAACAGGCTTTCGGCGGTCACATGGCGGTGGCGGCCATCGCCCACCAACAGCTCGGCCAGCGCCACGCGCTGACGGGTCGGGCGCAGCCCGGCATCTACCAGCCAGTCGGTGGCGATTTCCTGAGAATTTGGCGTCATCGGTCCCGTTCCGTTGCGGCTAACGGTATATATAAAGTGCGCGGAACGTAAAACTCAAATGAAATTCATTCGCATCTGGCTGTGGATCTGCGACCACAGATCCCTTTGCCGCCCTTGCGGGACAAGCTTTGGCGATGCTAGAGGGGTCCAGCTATGCTAGACAGACCCACAGGCAGGAGAGACAGGCAGATGGCCCAATACCCGAGCAGCTTTGACAAGGACGAACTGCTGAAATGCGCTCGTGGCGAACTGTTCGGTCCCGGCAATGCACAGCTGCCAGCGCCGCCGATGCTGATGATGGACCGGATCACCGAGGTGTCCGCCGATGGCGGCGCCCATGGCAAGGGTCACATTCGGGCCGAGTTCGACATCACCCCGGACCTGTGGTTCTTTGAGTGTCATTTCCCCGGCAACCCGATCATGCCCGGCTGTCTGGGTCTGGACGGGCTGTGGCAGCTGACCGGCTTCAACCTTGGCTGGCGCGGCTGGCAGGGGCGCGGCTATGCGCTGGGTGTGGGCGAAGTCAAGCTGACCGGCATGGTGCGCCCCGACCGCAAGATGCTGACCTACAAGGTGGATTTCACCAAGGCGATCCAGACCCGCCGCCTGACCATGGGCGTCGCCGATGGCATCGTCGAGGCCGATGGCGAGGTCATCTATCAGGTCAAGGACATGAAGGTCGCGCTCAGCGAAAGCTGACGCCACTTCACGACCCTGGCGCAGCTTATCCCAACAGGAAAAAGTCGCCGAAATCCGTTGCGTCGGGCGGCACATTGTCTTCCCATTCCGGCGGGTCCAGGCGCGCCTTGTGCTGCGCCGCTTTCTGAACCGCTTCGACCGCGTTCCCAAGGTGATCGAATGCCCTCAGATGGGCGATTTCATTGAACAGCTGGTTGCTGGCATTCTGCAAGGCCGCCTCGTTGACGATGGTCAGGCGGGGGTTTTGATCATCACTGAAGAATTCAAAACCGATAGAGTCTTCCGGCATTGTGAAATTCCTTCTGCAAAACAACAACGGTTCCGGGCTCGAAACACCCGGATGATCTTCGATGACACCGAAACAGGTCACAAAAGTTCAGAAAAGTAGCTGCATGATAGCAAAAACGCCCCGCAGAGTCGAGCATTGAACCCACAGGCGTCAGGCCAGCCACGACCGCGGTACGGAGCGCCCAAACCGTTCACGGCAGAAATCGTATTGCGGGGCCAGAAGGCGGCGAAATTCGTCTCGGGCATCGTCTGAAAGCGGCAACCTGACGGTGGTCTCGTTATGCCGCTGAATGGTCGCCGCAGGGGCAAAGGGTATCCCGATGAAGCCACACAGGCGCCTGATCACGTCGTCGCCCTCGAACAGGGACTCATAGAAAAGGCATAGCAAGTTCGCCGAAGGGAACACCTGCTCCAGCGCCAGAACGATGCCGCGATAATCGGCCCTCGCCAGCAGCGCGGGCGCCGTCAGCGCGCGCCGCCATTTGCTGGCAACATCGTTGACCGGGTTCATCTGCTGCAGGTGGCGCAGCTGCGACCAGAAGCGCCGGACCGGGTCACGCATGAGAAAGAGTATCTTCACCTCGATGTCCTGACTTGCGCAGAACCGTTTCATATAGGAGAACCCTTCGGCCCCAATAGCGCTGTAGGAGGGCGTCAGATCACAGAAACAGCGCGTTTGCGGCCCACATAACCGGGCAAAATGCCCGAAATAGGCATTGTCGTCATAAATCATCTGGCCGCGGTCGAGGCTGGCCTGAAAAATGGCGCGGCGCCTGAGATTCACGACCGCATCGCCAGCCTGACCCAACTGAAAGGACAGGCGCGCCAGGGCAAGGCCGTCGGCATCCCCCAGGGCATGTTCGGGAAACTTGCTGTCAAAGAAATGCAGTTCTTTCAGAGGCGAAACCGCCACTTCGCTGCGCGACCCCAGGTAATTGTGCAGCCAGCTGGTCGCGCATTTTGCCGCGCCGACACAGATCAGCAGCGTCTTTCCGGTCAGGTTCGGATAGACCCGAAGATCCGGGATCACGACGGTCATGTCATCGGCCGGCGGCGCGGCGCCTCCTTTTGCAAAGTCACACAGACTGCCTGTAAAGTCAGGCCGGTTCAGGCTGCCACAGCCCGACAGCAATCTCAATCTTCACCCGCCCGCGGACCACCACGCAGGCCCGTGTCAGGACCTGCCGCCTATTGGCTTGCCAGACCACCCCGCTACCCTACACAGGCACCACGCAAAGGGGACCTGCGGACCCCTCTCTTGTGTGGCGAAGGTCGGACGCCTCAACGCCCTTTCCAGACCGGGTCGCGCTTCTCGGCAAAGGCGCGGGCGCCCTCCAGCTGATCCTCCGACGAATAGAGCACATCCACCGTGCGAAACTGCCTCTTGGTGATCTTGTTCATCGTGTCCTGAAACTTGGCATCCTCGGCCTCGCGCACGATCTCCTTGATCGCGGCATAGACCAGCGGTGGGCCACTGGCCAGCAGGCGCGCCAGTTCCCACGCGCGGTCCATCAATTGCGCGCCCGGCACGATCTCGTTCACCAACCCCCAGCGATGCGCCTCCTCGGCGTCGAACCAGCGCCCGGTCAGCAAAAGCTCCATCGCGATGTGATAGGGGATGCGCTTGGGCAGCTTCACGCTGGCCGCGTCGGCCACCGTGCCCGAGCGAATCTCGGGCAGCGCGAACGTGGCGTGATCGGCAGCGATGATCATGTCCGCCGATAGCGCCAGTTCCAGCCCGCCGCCGCAAGCGATGCCGTTGACGGCGGCAATCACCGGCTTGTTCATGTCGCGCAACTCCTGCAAACCGCCGAAACCGCCGACGCCATAATCGCCATCCACCGCATCGCCATCGGCCGCCGCCTTCAGGTCCCAGCCGGGACAAAAGAACTTTTCGCCGCCCCCGGTCAGGATCGCCACCCGCAATTCGGGGTCGTCGCGAAACTCGCGGAACACCTCACCCATGATCCGGCTGGTGGCCAAGTCGATCGCATTGGCCTTGGGCCGGTCCAGCGTCACCTCGAAAATGGCGCCGTCACGGCGCGTCTTGATGGGGGTCATCGGTCAGCCCTTTCTGATCAGTGCATCTACCGCCACCGCCCGGTCCGGCGTGGCAAGGAGCGGGTTGATCTCAACCTCGCCCAGTGTTTCGGCATGGGCAAGCACATAGTCCTGCACCGCCGCAACAGCCTCCAGGATCGCATCCATATTGGCCCCCGGCTTGCCGCGATAGCCCGCCAGCAGGGGCGCGATGCGCAGCCGCTCCAGTCCGACGCGAACATCTTCGGGCGCGGCGGGCACCAGCAGCGACACGGTATCCCGCATCAACTCGGTCAGCACCCCGCCCGCCCCCAACGTCAAAACAAACCCGTGTGCCGGGTCGCGGACGACGCCCACCAGCAACTCGGCCACCGTGTCGCTCACCATCTCCTCGACCAGCACCTCGGGTGTGCCGATCTCGGACGCGACCCGCGCGAGAGCCGCCGCCGCCACGCCCAGACGCACCGCGCCATGGTCCGATTTATGCGCCAGCCCCACGCCCTTGACGGCAAAGGGACCGCGCAGCCCCTCCACCGCCTGCGCAGCCTCATCGGCGCGCGCCGTCCGGTTGCGCGGCACCTCCAGCCCATGCGCCGCCAGCGCCGCCTTGGCCGCGCCCTCGTCCAGCAGTCGCGTTGCGTCCTCCTGCCCCGGCAGGCACACGGGCACCGGGTCGGGCGCGTGCAGGCTGGCGGCGGCCTCGGCTGCGGCGAGCGCCTCACGCAGGCCCATCAGGGGCACCACGCCACCGGCCATCAACTCGGCCGCCACATCCGCCGGCATCAGCTCGGGCAGGGTCGCCACCACCGCAAAGGGCGCCCCGGTCTCGGCCCGTACCCGCAGCGCCGCCTGCGTCGCGCAGGTCCAGTCGGCCCGGTCGGTCACCGGGTAATCGACAATCGAAAAGGTCAGCGCGATCCCGTCGCCCGTCATGCCGGACCAGGCCGCCGCCATCGCCTGCGCATCGCGCCAGATATAAGTGTGGTAATCCAGCGGATTGCTCAGCGCCACCATCGGCCCCAGCGCCGCGCGCAGGGCCTGCCGCTGCCGCTCCGTCAGCGCCGGAAACCGCAAGGCCGACCCAACGGACATGTCCGCGATCAGGCTCGCCTCGCCCCCCGAACAGCTGATCGAGGCGATATCGACCCCCGCCAAGGGGCCGTTGCAATGCAACAGCTTCAGCGTCTCCAGCAGGTCGGGCAGCGCCCGCAGCCGGGCAATGCCCAGCCGGTCCAGCAGCGCCTGCGCGCCCGCGTCGCTGCCCGCCAAGGAGGCGGTGTGCGACACCGTCGCCTGCTGCGCCTGTTCCGAGGCCCCGACCTTGAGCGCCACCAGCGGCACGCCCCGGGCATGCGCCTTGGCCGCCAGCGCCTCCCAGTCGCGCAGATCGCCGAACCCCTCGATATGCAGGCCGATGGCCGTCACCCGCGGATCGTCCAACAGCGCCATGGCGATCCGCGCCTGGCCGGTCTGCGCCATGTTCCCGCAGGTCACCACATAGGCGATGGGCAGGCCGCGCCGCTGCATGGTCAGGTTGATCGCGATGTTCGAGCTTTGCGTCAGAATGGCCACACCGCGTTCAACCCGGCTGCACCCATGCTGATCGGGCCAGAGGAGCGCCCCGTCCAACGCATTGACGAAGCCATAGCAATTGGGCCCCAGGATCGGCATGTCACCCGCTGCCGCCACCAGCGCGGCCTGCAGATCGCCCCCCGTCTCATCCTCGGCCAGTGCCTCGGAGAAACCGCTGGCAAAACAGACCGCCCCGCCCGCCCCCATGGCCGAGAGTAGCGCCACCGCCTCGATGGTGGCATGCCGGTTGATGCCGACAAAGGCTGCATCGGGCGCGCCCGGCAGATCCTCCAGCCGGGCAAAGGCCGGAAATCCCTCGACCTCCGCCGCCTTGGGATGCACCGGCCAGATGGCGCCGCCGTAACCCATGCGCCGGCATTGCACGATCACCTGACGACACCAGGCGCCGCCCCCGATCACCGCGATCGAGCGCGGCTGGAACATGCGCGACAAGCCCTTGCTCATGACAGGCCCCCTGCCCTTTCACGTTGCCGAAAATACTCCCGCGATAGGCGTCGCGCTTCGGCGCGAACCCGACCGCGCGCCATCACGCCCCCAAGGGGCGCAGCAGGTCGCGGCTGATGATATGGCGCTGGATCTCGCTGGTGCCGTCCCAGATCCGCTCGACCCGTGCATCACGCCAAAACCGCTCGATCGGGAAATCGTCCATCAGCCCCATGCCGCCGAAAATCTGCAGCGTGGTGTCGGTCACCCGCGCCAGCATCTCGCTGGCATAGACCTTGGCGCTGGCGATCTCGCGATTGGCCGGCAGACCCTGATCCAGACGCCAGGCGGCGGCCAGGGTCAGCCAGTCGGCGGCGTCGATCTCGGTGATCATGTCGGCGATCTGAAAGCTGACGCCCTGGAACTTGCCGATGGCCTGCCCGAACTGTTCCCGCTCTGCCGCATAGTTCAGCGCATAGTCGAAAACCCGCCGCGCGCGGCCCACGCTCATGGTGGCAACGGTGATCCGGGTGGCATAGAGCCATTCGTTCATAACCGCAAAGCCCCCATCGACCTCGCCCAGTACCTGCGCATCCGGCAGGCGGCAATCGTCGAATTCCAGCACCATGTTCTTGTAGCCCCGGTGGCTGACCGAGCGGTATCCATCGCGGATGGTGAAACCGGGCGTGCCCCGGTCGACAAGAAACGCCGTGATGCGTTTCTTTGGGCCTTTCGGCGTCATGTCCTCACCCGTCGCAATAAAGACGATGATGAAATCCGCATGATCGGCGCCCGAGATGAAATGCTTGGTCCCGTTCACCACCCAGTCGCCGCCATCGCGCACGGCCGAACATTTCATCCCCCGCACATCCGACCCCGCACCGGGTTCGGTCATCGCCAGCGCATCCATCCGCTCGCCGCGAACGGCCGGCAGCAAGTAGCGGTCGCGCTGCTCACCCTCGCAGGCCATCAGAATGTTCTGAGGCCGCCCGAAGAAATGGTTGAGCGCCATCGACCCGCGCCCCAGTTCCCGCTCGACCAATGCAAACTCCAGGTGGGACAGGCCCGCACCACCGACCTCTTCGGGAAAGTTGCAGGCATAAAAGCCCAGCTCGATCGTCTTGCGCTTGATCTCGTCGGCGATCTCCTTGGGCACCTCGCCGGTGCGCTCCACCTCGGTCTCGTGGGGATAAATCTCCTTCTCCACAAAGCTGCGAACGGTAGAGACGATCATCTCCTGCTCTTCGCTCAATCCGAAATGCATGGCACGGGCTCCTGTTGCGGTTTGAAACAGAAAATCCCGGCTTGCGCGCCACTATCGTGCAGAGTTAGTCATTCATCATGCAGGATCGGACAAATACTTCGGTACAGACTCAGGTTTACGATGTGCTGTTGTTCGACAATTTCTCGAACCACTGCCTGGCCAACACGGTCGAACCGATGCGCGCCGCCAACATGCTATCGCGCCAGCCGCTCTATGCCTGGCGGTTCCTGACCCCGGACGGGGCAGCGGTGCACAGCTCCTCGGGCTTGCAGGTGGCGCCGCATGACCGGCTGGATGCGGGCCGGGGCGTGATGCTGCTGGTGATGCCCTCTTATGGGTTTCGCGACCTCGAGGGCTGGGCCACCCAACGCGCATTACGGGCGGCGGCGCGGCGCTATCCGGTGCTGGCCGGGCTCGATACCGGCAGCTGGTTGCTGGCGCGGGCGGGGCTGCTGGACGGACATCGGGCCACCATCCACTGGGAGGAGCTTACCCGCTTTGCCGAAACCTTTCCCCAGGTCGAAACCCTGCGCGAGCGTTTCGTGCTGGACGGGGCGCGCATCACCTGTTCCGGGGCGATGGCGGCCTTTGACCTGATCCTGCACCTGATCGGGCGCGACCACGGACAATTGCTGGCGCTGGAGGTGGCGCAGCTGTTCATGACGCGGGATTCGGCGCGTTCCCATGCCGCCCCCGCCGGGGGCGGCACCCGGCAGGTGAACCGGGCGGTGATGGTGATGCAGGACACGCTGGAACAGCCCCTGCCCATCGCCGAGATCGCCCGGCGCGCGGGCTGCACGCAAAAGACGCTGGAAACCCGGATGCGGGCGGCCTTCGATGCGACGCCGCAAACGGTCTATCGACGGCTGCGCCTGAACCTGGCGCGCAAGCTGGTGACCGAGACCGACCTGCCCGTGTCCGAGATCGCGACCCGCTGCGGCTATGACAATGCCAGCGCCCTGACCCGCGCCTTTCGCGCCCGCTTCGGCCAACCCCCCAGAGGTTTGCGCGCAAACGGCTGAGGCGGGGCCGGAAAACGACACGTTTTCCGGGCCGTTTTCCGGATCGGAAAACGGCTCACACCGCGGCCGTCCAGACCCGGTAACGGCCTTGTCCCGTGACCTCGCGCACCAATCCCCGGCGGGCGAACAGGTCGAGGTTGCGTTGAACCGCCGCGCGCGAGGCGCCGGTCTGGGCCTCGGCCAGCGGCGCGGTCACCATCGGCCAGGCGGTCAGCACCTCGATCAGCGCGGGCGGCGTCCGCCCGCTCAGATCGCCTGTCTTCTCGATTGCCCGCACGCTCCAGGCCGCCACCCGGTCCAGATGCAACAGCGCCGCCGTCACCGCCTGCGCCGCACCGCGCAACCAGGCGGTCAGCTTTTGCTCCGCCGTGCCCGCACCGCGCAACGCGCCCGGCCCCGACAGCGCCAGCGGCAGGAACAGCGCACCGCCGCGACCCATCGCGGCGCCGTGGCGCGCCGCCATCACCGCCGCCTCGAGCCCGACCGAGGGCCCCTGCCCCAGCATGGTCCAGCAGTGAAACAGCATCGCCGCCCGCGTCGCAGGGTGCAGAGCCACCGCCGCCGCCATCACATCGCCCAGATCGGCCACCGTCTCGGGCACCGTATCGCCCTCGGCACCGGAGCGGTCCAGAAACCCGGCCAGCCCCTCGGCCCAGCCGCCGGTATCGGGCGCCGGACCACCGCTCAGCCGGCGCACCGCCCAACCGGCCCGGGCCAGCGCCTGCACATCCTCGCTGGTGGCGCCCAGCCGGAGCCCGGTCCACAGCGCCAGCCGCTCGGCCCCGATGCGGTCTCCGGCCCACCAGCCCAGATCGGCCACCTCCAAAAGTGCCAGCCGCTGCACCCATTGGCCCGGCCCGGCCCGCAGCCGTTCGTCCAGCGCCCCGAAAGCCAGCGCCAGATCGGCCAGATCAGCCGACAGCGCATCCTGCGCCGCGCGCCATTCGAGCGGATCGAACAACAAAGGCTGCGCCGCGCGCGGCGTGGGAAACAGCGGATCGACCTCGTCCTCGCCCGGCTCTTGCGCGGGCAGGAACCACAGGTCGTCCTCCTCGACCGGGTCGCTGTCATAGGGGCCGGGGATCCCCTCGGCCTCGTCATATGGATCGGGCTTGCGTGTCATGCCCAGATTATAGCGCCGCGCGATACGCCCGCAAAGCGGTGCTCATCCGCGCCGGGCCTTCTGCTCGGCCACGTTCTGCGCCACCATCGCCTTGTAAAGCGCGCGCAGCCGCTGGGTCACCGGCCCGGCTCCACCGCCCGCGCCGATCAACCGCCCGTCGATCTCGGCCACCGGGGTCTGGGCGCCAAAAGTGCCGGTCAGAAACGCCTCGTCCGCGCCATAGGCCTCGTAGAGCGAGAAGTTCTTTTCGAACACCGGGATCCCCGCCTCGCGGCACAGAGTGATCACATTTGCCCGCGTCACCCCGTTCATGCAGTAATCCCCGGTCGAGGTCCAAACCTCGCCCCGCCGCACGATGAAGAAGTTGCAGGCATTGGTGGTGTTCACGAACCCATGCGGGTCCAGCATCAGCGCCTCGTCGGCGCCCGCCTGCTCGGCCTGCAAACAGGCGATCACGCAGTTCAGCTTGGAATGGCTGTTGAACTTTGGGTCCTGGCTGTGCGGCAGCCCGCGCACCTGCGGCACCGAGGCAAGCCGGACCCCCGTTCCCTGCACCCGCTCGGAGGGCACCGAATGTTCGACGATCGCCACGATGGTCGGCCCCCATTTCGACAGGCCCGGATGCTGGAACGGCTTGGCCTTGCGCCCCCGCGTGATCATCAGCCGGCAATGGGCATCACCGGTCATGCCATTTGCCGCCGCCGTGCGGTCCAGGATGGCGCGGATCTCCTCGGGCGTCTTGCCGATCTCCAGCGCCACCGCCTTGCACGAGTTGAAGAGGCGATCCATATGCGCGTCGAAAAACGCCCATTCCCCGTCATAGAGCCGCATCCCCTCCCACATGCCGTCGCCCAGCATGAAGCCGCTGTCATAGACCGAGACCTTGGCCTCGTCTCGATGCACCAGTTCGCCATCCACATAGATCAGGATATCGCTGTTGCGTGCGTCGGCCTCGGCATCATGGGTGGTGCGGGCGGCCGTGTCTGGTTGGGGGGTCGTCATCTGATGGTCCTGACTGCTGTATCCGGCCCCGACCCTAGGCGCAGCGCGCATCGTTGGAAAGCGTCAGTTGCCCTCAGGCCGATGATGCACCGGCAGGAACACCCAAAGCGATCTGGGCCGCGCGGTCACGGCATCTGAAGGTGGAGATGCACCGGATCATCTGACGCGGGCCTCAGAACGACAAACAGGTTGGCAAACGCGCTCTGATCAATGCTCACGTCGTCAGACAGGCCAAGCTTCGCCAGAATGCGTGGAATGGTCTCGGCATGGCCGACGATCAAAACCGTGTTTGCGTCGTGATCGAATTCCAGAACGTCCAGCAGGCCGGCAATATCCTCTCTGGGCAATGCGGTCGCCTCAAGCCCGAGTGCATCCGCGACGATCCCGCCAGTCTGCCGGGTCCGCAGCGCGTCCGAGGTTATGATCGCGTCCAGGCCGACATGGCGCAGCATCTCAGCCCAATCCGAGGCGCGCTGCCGTCCCTCTGGTGTCAGCGCGGGATCGGCCCCGGAAAATTCCTTTTCCGCATGTCTAATCAGATAGACGGCTTCCTGAGCAGCGGCGGGCAGTCCCGTCAGGGCAAGCAGCAAAGCGACTAGGAACATGCGCATGGATCGGTCCCCCCTTCGGATTTCCATCGTCGAGCCTATGCCCAAGCATAGGCCTTAAGGGTCATGCGACGCCACCCCTCGCCCGACGCCAGGGGACAAGATCACAGTGACGCCGCCGAGCGCGACGCCTGATCATAGAGCCCCGAGACGCTGCGCAGCACCCGTGCGACATGGCTGATTTCGTCATAGTCGCGGTCGGTCGCCTCGGCCGCGTCCAGCAGACAGGCCTTGCGCACGTCGCGGTAAGCCTCGCAGACCTGCCGCCCCTGATCGGTGGTGGAATAGAACATCTCCTTGCCCACCTTGCGGCCCGTCACCAGATCCGCCTTGGCCAGTTTCTTGAGCGCGTAATTGACGGTGTGATTGTCCTCGACGTTCAGCATGAAGGCGATATCGGACAGCCGCTTCTCCTTGCCGCGGTGGTTCACATTGTGCAGCACCAGAATGTCGAGCGGGTTGAAATCCTTGTAGCCCACCGCCTTCATGCAATGGGTCATCCAGCGCGAGAACGCGTTATAGGTCATCGTCATCGCGTATTCGAGTTCGCTGAACTGCCAGCCTTGATCGGTCCCCGCCAGGTGATCGGACGAGACGATGGGGGTCGAGGTCGGCTTTGCGGGGCCGGAGGGCTGGGATTTCTGGCTCAAGGTCAGGGTCCAATCGGCTTGAAAACATCCGCCTCAGCCTACGAAACCCTGACAAAATCCACAAGAAACGGCGTCAAGATTACAGCAAATCGGCGCCATTCTCGGCAACAGCACCGGATTGGCAAAACCTGCCGTATCCCCGACCGCATCGCCATACCGTTGGTTATGACGCAACCCGGTTTCTTCTTTCGATACATGATACCTCTGCTTCTTGCGCTCAAAATTGTTACTTTTTGCACACTACTTGGAGAAGTGCGAATCTGATTCGTTACTCGTGATAACTTTCTATTATCATGTCTCTTGGCAGGCGCGCCGGAATCTGCCACCCTCGCCCCCATGAAACCCTCTATCCCGCAGCCTTTGACGCCCCCTTCCCTCGCCGACAGCGACCGTCAGGCGCTCAACGATCTCTATGTACGCGGCACGCCGGAAAACACGCTGCGCGCTTACGAGCGGGACCTGCTCTATCTCACCGCCTGGAAACAGCTCAGCTTTGATGCGCCTCTTGTCTGGCCAGAACACCATGAATGCGCGCTGCGCTTCATCCTCGATCACAGCCGCGACCTGAGCGACGCGACCGGCCCCACCCGAGAAGTGGCCGAGGCGCTGATCGCGCGTGGCCTGCGCCGCTCGCTGACCTGCCCGGCCCCCGCAACCCTGAACCGGCGCATCGCCTCGTGGCAGGCCTTTCACCGGATGAAGAACCTCGACAGCCCGTTTGACAGCCCACTGCTGAAACAGGCCCGTGCCAAGGCCCGGCGCGCGGCGGCGCGAACCACCGCGCCCAAGTCGCGCAACCCGATCACCCGGCCGGTTCTGGAACAGCTGCTCGCCACCTGCCGCGGCTCGCGCCGCGATTGCCGTGACCGGGCGCTGTTGATGCTGGGCTGGGCAAGCGGCGGCCGCCGTCGGTCCGAGATTACCGCGATCCGGGTCGAGGATGTTTCGCTCAAGGATTTCGCAATCGAGGGCATCATCTGGTTGTCACTGATCGAAACCAAAACCACCCGGCGCGGTGCAACGCCCCGGCTGGTGCTCAAGGGCCGCGCTGCGCAAGCGTTGGTGCATTGGCTGGAGGTGTCCGGCATCACCGATGGCGCGCTGTTCCGCCCGGTGTCGAAATCCGACCGCGTGCTGACCCGCCGCCTGACCCCGGACGCCGTCTATCAGATCCTGCGCCACCGGTTGCAGCTTGCTGGGCTGCCGCAGAATTTCGCCACGCCGCACGGGTTGCGCTCGGGCTTTCTGACCCAGGCGGCGCTGGACGGCGCACCGATCCAGGCAGCGATGCGGCTTAGCCTGCATCGCTCGGTGGCGCAGGCGCAGCGCTATTACGACGATGTTGAGATTGTCGAAAACCCCGCAACCGATCTGCTGGGGTAAGGCGGTCTTACCCGTGGGTAAGACCGCATATCGTCAGTCCTCTTGCAGACTGTCGATCAGTTTCGCCACCGCCTGTTCCAGCTTCTGCCGGTCGATGCGGGTGAAATCCAGATTGTAACGAAGGTCGATCCGCCCGTTCGAGGCCGAGCATTTCGCGATCCCGCTCGGGCGGCTGATCTGAAAAGTGGTCTTGGCCCGGCGGGTCTTGTCGCCACTGGGCGCAGGCGTGCGCGCCTGCGGTTCCGGCGCCCCTGCCCCTTCGGTAAAGCCGCGCAGGATCGCCACCTCGTCCGCCGCACTCCGCCCAGGCTGCGCCATCAAGGCAGAGCTGACCGCCCGGACCAACCCCGGATCGCCATCCAGCTTGCGTTTAAGATCGACACCCACATTGCGCGGAATCTCGTTGGGGTGTTCCAGCGACTTGCCCAGCATCATCAGCAGGCTGGCAAAGGCGCGAATATAGCTGCGCTTGGTATAGCTGGCGGATTTGAACAGGACCGACACCGCCTTGTCGACATCGGCGCAATCATTGGTCGGGTCCTCGGCATAGGCGCGTGCCAGCGCGCCCATTTCGGCAAACGAGATATCCTTGCGGATCAGGTTCTCGTCCACCATACGCCGGTATTGATCATCCGTCGGCGCATTGGCCAGGATGCCCGCCGGAATGCGGGCGAACCGTCCATCCCCGGTTTCTTCGTACAGCGCACGATAGGCCGACAGGCGCCGCATGCCCTGCACCAGTTCGTAGCCGCCCTCGGCGCGCTTCTCGACCCGGATCGGGTTCGACAGCCCGATCTCGCGGATCGAGGTTTTCAGCTCGTCCAGCTCCGGGTCCGGCCCGGCGGCGCGGTCGCGGGTCAGCCGCTCGGCATGGACCGCGTCAAGCGGCACCAGATCGGTGATCAGACCCTCTTTCTTCAACCGCACCAGCTCATGCGCCAGCTGGTCGTTTTCGGCGCGAATGCGGTCTTCGGTCTCTTGCCGGTCGCGCAGCGCGTCGGCGTTTTCCGAGATCGCGGTCGCCATCGGGCCGCGCCGGTGTTTGTCCAGCACCTTGTCGGGGACCTTGCCAACGGGGATGTCCTCCATCGCCGGCATGTCGATATCGAAGATTCTGCGCTTGCGGGTCATGCGTCATCCTCCAGCTTGGACCAGGCCGACAACATCACCTCGCGGAACTCGCGATAGGCGTTGTCAAATGTGCCGCGCGCGCGGCGCCAGGTTTCCCGCGTCATCTCGCGGTAATCCATTTCATAGACCGAATTGAGGAAGCGGCCCGATTGTTCCACCGCGCGCGTCATCTCGACAGGGTGGTCGGTGACGTGATGGCCGAACACCTTGCGGAAGGCCTCGTACATCGCCTGGTGCAAGGCATTGCCCGGCTCGTAGCGGGTCAGGATAAAGCGGATCTCGGCAAAGGTCTTGGGCAGGCCGATCTTACCCGTGGGTAAGACGCCATCGAACCCGTGCGACAGATCCTCCAGCGCCTCGGCCAATTGCCCGATGAAAGAGGTGGTCGAGTCGTATTCCCAATATCCCGGCCCCGAGGGGATATAAAGCATGTCGGCGGCAAACACCGCGTTCATCGACTGATAGCCGATGGCGGGCGGGCAATCGAACAGGATCAGGTCATAGGCGTCATCGGGGATCTGATCGAGATAGCGCGACACGGCGGCGAAGAAGGACCATTCCGGGTTCAGGTGCCGGTATTGCGCGCTGGCGAATTCGACAAAGGCGGCGTTGGCGCAGGAGGGGATCGCGTCGATCGTCGACCAGGAGCTGGGCTTGATGAAATCGCCCACCCGCAGATCACCCAGCCCCATACCGGTGATCGAGGCGGGCAACTGGCGGCGGGGCAGGGTGGTGCCGCTTTCGGCGGCGGCGGCGCGGTTGTTCATCCGCTCGGTCTCGCGGATCAGGTCGCGCGCCATGATGCCCCAGACGGTGTAATCCTCGGCCACGTCGGTCAGACCCATGGAATGGCTCAGCGTCGCCTGCGGGTCGAAATCGACCACCAGCACCCGATAGCCATCCAGTGCGGCGGCATGGGCCAGATGCAGGGCAACGGTCGACTTGCCCGCGCCACCCTTGAAATTGGCCACCGCCGCGCGGATCGCACGTTTGCCCGCCGGGCGCGGCGGCATCAGCGACTTGCGGTTGATCTTGAGCCGGCGGCGCAGCTCGTTCACCTCTTCCAGACTGAACCAGCGCTGACGGCCATCGGGTTCGACCTCGCCGCCGGGCAGGGTGGGGTCGGCGACCAGCTTGCCGCGAAAGGTCGACTGGTTGACGTTGAAGATCAACTCGCTCACCTCCCAGCTGGAAAAGCGGCGCAGCGTCTTCTCCATCTCGGGGCTGAAGGTCTGCTGCCGGATCCAGCCTTGTAGCTTGAGCGACTGGTTGCGCAGGTGGCTCAGGTCTTCGTGCGTATACATGCCTCGGGCTTCCTTTTCTCAGGACGCTAATTATCTGTGGTTACCCATTTACGCTGTATTTGCATTTATGGCAAAAGGAAATATCATGAGAATGCGACCTTACCCACGGGTAAGAAAGCCCTTGAAAACAGGACGCTTCCGATTCGGGACCAGGGCTGACAGAGCGCCGCGATTCGACCGAGTGTCTCCGGTTACGCTCCGCAAGATATGGGGTCACTTAGGCGCCGGAATACCCCTGATAGGGGGACAAATGGGGAAGATACGGGGACAGACAGCGTGTCCCCCCTCACCAGTACTTCACCCTTTTTCTTTCTTTGAAAAGGGGAGGGGGAGGGGGCCTTGGTCCAAGCCGCTTGACAGAATCGAAGCTTTGGACGCTAATTACTCCAAGATCGGGAAAAGCGTTGAGAAGACGCCGGACCGGCAGCAAGGGACAGCAGATCCCAACGTCGAGGCAGACGGGCAGAGAGTTGGATGATGCAGATCGCAAAACCGGTCGGACGCAATGCGTCGGCCCTCAAATACGATATCCTGTCTGCGCTGGCAGTGCATGCGCTGGCCGGTGACAAGCATCGCCAGCGGCTGATCCTGCGGCTTTTGGCGCTGATCACCACCCGGTACAACTGGCAACGCAACGAGCTGTCCATGGGCCGGGACGAGATAGCGCGGCTGTGGTCGGTGGACGAACGTACCGTGAAACGCGAGATGGCGCGGCTACGCACGCTGGGCTGGGTCACGGTGAAACGTCCGGGCGTGCGGGGCCGGGTCAGTGTCTATGAGCTGGACCTGAAACAGATGCTGCTGGACACACGCGACAGCTGGGCCGTGATCGGGCCGGATTTCGAGGCGCGACTGGACGAGACACCGCAAGCCGAAACCGCAGGCAATGTGGTGCCCCTGCATGTACCGCCCCCGCGGGCAGAGGCCAGCGACGATCCGGTTTGGGCGCAGGTACAGGCGGCGCTCCATGGGCGCGACCCGGAGTTATGGTCGAGCTGGTTCCAGCATCTGACCGAGGTTGAGCGCGGCGACGGGCGGGCGGTGCTGATGGCGCCCAGCCGGTTCATGGCCGATTACATCGCCGCAAAATGGAGCGGGCGTCTGCTGGCCGTCTATTCACGCCTCGACCCCTCGATCCGGTCAATCCGGATCGAGGCGGCAGGGTAGGGGCCTTAGCGTTTGCGGAACGCGTCCTGAAGGGCCGCCCCCAACGCGCCGGTGTTACCACCGCCCTTGGGCCCTGATTGCATCGGTCCGCGCGGGTTCCGATCCCTGGGGCCGCCCGAGCGTGCCGGTTTCTCCTGCCGGGCCGAGGCGCCGCCATCCTTGCGCATGGTCAGGCCGATCCGCTTGCGGGGTACATCAATCTCGGTGACCGTGACCTTGACCACCTGGCCGGTCTTGACCACCTCATGCGGGTCCTTGACGAACCGGTCGGCCAGCTGGCTGACATGCACCAGCCCGTCCTGATGCACCCCGATATCGACAAAGGCGCCAAAGGCCGCGACGTTGGTTACGGTGCCTTCCAGCACCATTCCGGGGCGCAGGTCGGTGATGTCCTCGACCCCGTCGGCAAAAGAGGCGGTCACGAAACTGGGGCGCGGATCGCGGCCGGGCTTTTCCAGTTCGGCCAGGATGTCGCGCACGGTGGGCAGGCCGAATGCATCGGTCACGAACTGTTCCGCCCGCAGACCTTTCAAAGCGCCCTCATGCCCCATGATCTGACGGATATCGCGGCCACAGGCGCCGACGATGCGGCGGGCGACCTCATAGGCCTCGGGGTGCACGGCGCTGGCGTCGAGCGGCTCCTTGCCGTCGCGGATGCGCAGGAAGCCTGCGCATTGCTCGAACGCGCGGGGACCAAGGCGGGCCACCTTGAGCAGGTCTCGCCGCGCGGCAAAGGCGCCGTTCACGTCGCGATGGGCTACGATGGCGTCGGCCAGGCCCGGCCCCAGCCCCGAGACATGCGCCAGCAGCGGCGCCGAGGCGGTGTTGAGGTCGACACCGACCGCGTTCACCACATCCTCGATCACCGCCTCGAGCATCTGGCCCAGCCGGTGCTGGTCGACATCGTGCTGGTACTGGCCGACGCCAATGCTTTTGGGTTCGATCTTGACCAGTTCGGCCAGCGGGTCCTGCAGCCGCCGGGCGATGGACACCGCGCCGCGCAACGAAACGTCGAGATCGGGGAATTCGCGCGCCGCAAGTTCCGAGGCGGAATAGACCGAAGCGCCGGCCTCGCTCACCACCACTTTGGTGGGGGCCTTCACCGAACTCGGCAGCAGCTTCAGCGTGTCAGCCACCATCCGTTCGGTCTCGCGGCTGGCGGTTCCGTTGCCGATGGCGATCAGTTCGATGCCGTGCTGGGCGATCATCCGGGCGATGCTGGCCTGCGCGCCGCGCAGGTCGTTCTTGGGTTGGAACGGATAGAGCGTGTCGGTCGCCACCAGCTTGCCCGTGGCATCGACCACCGCCGCCTTGACCCCGGTGCGGATGCCGGGATCAAGCCCCAGAGTGGGTCGCGCCCCGGCCGGGGCGGCAAAGAGCAAGTCCTTGAGATTGCGGGCAAAGACCTGGATCGCCTCTTCCTGCGCGCGCGCGCGCAGATCGCCCATCAGGTCGACCATCATCGACAGCGACAGTTTCACCCGCCAGGTCCAGCCCGCGACCTTGCGCAGCCATTCGTCACCGGGGCCGGAGCCTCGGGTTTCCAGCCGCGAGGCCACCATGGTTTCGGCCCGCGCCGCACCCTCGGCATCGGGGGCGATATCCAGCGTCACAACGCCCTCTTTCTGGGCGCGCAGCATGGCCAGCGCCCGGTGTGACGGTGTGGTGGCCCATTTCTCGGAATGGGCGAAATAGTCCGAGAACTTGGCGCCCGCCTGTTCCTGCCCCTCGATCACCTTGGCGCTCAGCATCGCCTCGCGGTGCAGAAAGGCACGCAGCTCGCCCAGCAGGGTGGCATCCTCGGTCAGGCGTTCGGCCACGATATCGCGGGCCCCGTTCAGCGCGTCCTTGGTCGTGGGCACCGCCTCGCAGAGATAGGCCTGGGCCAGCGCCTCGGGCTCGGCGCGGCGGTCGGCCAGAATGGCCTCGGCCAGCGGTTCCAGCCCGTTCTCGCGGGCGATCATCGCCTTGGTGCGGCGCTTGGGCTTGTAGGGCAGGTAGATGTCTTCGAGCTGCGCCTTGGTCTCGGCCCGCGCGATGGAGAGCGACAACTCGTCGGTCAGCTTGCCCTGATCGCGGATCGAGCCCAGGATCGTCTCGCGCCGCGCCTCAAGCTCGCGCAGATAGGTCAGCCGGTCGGCCAGTGTACGCAATTGGGTGTCGTCCAGCCCCCCGGTCGCCTCTTTGCGGTAGCGGGCAACAAAGGGCACGGTGGCGCCTTCGTCCAGCAGCTTGACCGCGGCATCCACCTGTTCGGGGCGGGCATTGATTTCGGCGGCGATGGTGCGGGCGATACGGTCCAAGAAAACTTCTCCCAGATAGGTTGGAGATCCTATCTAGCCAGCGGGGCAGGGGAGGGGAAGGGGGTGAGCGCCGGGCGCTGTCAACGGTCGTTGGCTGGAGTAGCAGCTGACCTGTTCCGGCGCACGTCAAGACTATTGGAAACCGGCCCGAAGAAGACCCTTGGAAGCCCGGTCGACTTCTGCGCTCAAGTCGTAGAGCCGATTGCCAATCTGAAAACCTCGATCGGTTCCCGAAGCCCCTTGAGGCTCAATTCACCGCGAGACCCGACCTGGAACGTGTCCTCGACTGCAATCGCGGCTCTCGGGCTGAGAAGGATTTCGCCGTCTTCGGCTTCGTCGCAGAGCCGCGAGGCGAGGTTGATCGCTGTACCCGAGGCGGTGTAGTCGAACCGTCCCTCGAAGCCGACCATGCCGACGGTTGCATATCCAAGCGATACGCCGACCCCGAAGCCCAGCCGGTACCCCATGCGCTTCCATGTGCGGCAGAGTTCGGTCATGCGTGCCTGCATTGCGATGGCAAGCCGCACGGCATCACCAGCCGGATCCTCGCAAGGCAGCGGATCGTTGAAGAGAACCATGATCCCGTCGCCCATCCTGTGATCGACGCCAGCGCCATGGGCGCTGATCAGTTTGCCCATCTCCTCGTGATAGGTCTGCAGGACCTCGATGGTCTCCTCGGGTTCGGCCGTTTCGCAGAAGGCGGTGAAGCCGCGGATGTCACAGAAGAGCACGCCCAGAAGCGCTCGGTGGCTCGACAGCAACTCTTCCGAACCGGAGGAGACGACAGTATCGGCCACTGCCGCTGGCAGGAAGCGCTTGAGGCGGCCCATCCGCTCGATCTCGTCCACCTGTTCGCTTACCCGAGATTCGAGCGAGGCGTTGAGTGCTTCGACTTCGGCAGTGCGGTCGGCGAGCGCACGGAATTGTCGCACATTCTCGATCGCGATCACCGCCTGGGCAGCGAAGGTTTCCACAAGACCGATCTCGCTTTCAGAGAAAGCACTTTCAACAGGCCGGAAAAGGCCCAGCACCCCAATTGCTTCGGTTGCTCTCATGAGGGGAACCCAAAGGACAGCGCGAACGCCATCATCCTCCAGGTCCCGGCGCGCTTCGACGTTTTGGATGTCCCGTGTCGAACGCCGATGGACAATCCGGGTTTCACGGACGGCGAGGCAGGCGCCGAAATCACCATCGAGGGTGAATTTGGACGTTCCGACAGCGAAATTCCTGAAACTTCCCTGCAAAGCAGCAATAGTCAGTTCGGTTCGAGCCTCATCGAGAAGCACAAGCGCAGCAACAGAGGCGTTGCAAAGCTGACTTGCATTGGCAAGGATCACATCGAAAACCGGCTTTTCATCATCGCGGTTTCGGGAAATGAGGCCGAGTATCTCACTGCTGGCCTTCTCTCGCTCCAGCCTGTCCTGCACCTCGCGGAATTGGCGTGAATTCTCGATGGCAATCACCGCCTGCGCGGCGAAGCTTTCGACCAAACGCAGTTCGGCTTCGACGAAAGGTTTGACCTCCTTGCGGCTCAGAGCAATCGCGCCAATCGCCAGCGGTCCGTTCATCAGTGGCACGATCAGCCAAGAGCGCACACCTTCGAGGTCTACCACGTGTTTGATAACCGGGTCTTGATCACGATAGAAATCGGTATCGCGCAGATCGGCGATATTGATCGTGTGACCGGTGCGAATGACCTCTGGAATCGGTCGACCACTGTCCAGGGGCGCTGAACCGCCTGCGCTGAAGGCCGTTTTCTCAAACCCCCAGTAAGAGGCAATCTCAAAGTGCGTCCTTGATGCATTCGCAAGTTGCAGGGAGGCTTGGCTTGCCTCGCACAGCTCTGCCGCATGGGTGAGAATAGCCTCGAATACAGGCCCTTCGTCATCACGCGACCTTTGAATGACCTCGAGAATACCCCGAGTCGCTTCTTCACGCTGACGTCCGCGATGCAGTTCGACCAGCAGATTGTCCCGTTCTGAATCTTCCACCATAGCCGGTCTAGCCCATCTGGAGTGCGAATTAGACATTGGGCTCAAGCTATACAGCAGAGCAGAGTCTTGCCAAAGCCTCGCATTGTTGAAGTTGGTTCAAGCGCTGTATCACCCGGCGCAGCCGCAATCCGGCGTGATGTGACCCGACGCGCCATCGTGCAACTTGATGCCTCACATATGCGCAAAACGCTCTGATTTTGCGCATTTGAATCCGGGCTGATCTGGCGCCCGTGCTGCCCGCGCACGCGGATTTGCGCAGACTGGGGCAAAATGCGCAGTCTCCCTCGATTGAAACGCGGCGCGCGCCCATGTAAGGGGAGCCTGTCAAATCAGAGTAACCGGTGTCGGACCCATGGCCCGATTCCCCCGCGCCGCAATGGATGTGGCAACACACTCTCGGATCGCACGCCCCAGGAAAGGCTAAAAAAGGTAAGAGAATATGGCTGATAAAATGAACTCCGACATATTGTATACCATTGTAGACGAAGCGCCGGAGCTGGCCAGCGCCTCGTTCCTGCCGATCATCCGCAAGTTCGTTTCGGCGGCGGATATCACCGTTGGAACCCCCGATATCTCGCTGGCGGGCCGCATCATCGCGACCTTCCCCGAGAACCTGACCGCAGATCAGCGCCAGTCCGACGATCTGGCCGCCCTGGGCGAACTGGTGAAGACGCCCACCGCCAATGTGATCAAGCTGCCCAACATCTCGGCTTCGGTGCCGCAGCTGGTGGCCGCGATCGAGGAATTGCAGAACCAGGGTTACGACATCCCGTCCTATCCCGAGGCGCCCGCCACGGATGCGGAAAAGGAGATCCGCGCGCGCTATGACGCGATCAAGGGCTCGGCGGTGAATCCGGTCCTGCGCGAAGGCAACTCGGACCGTCGTTCGGCCAAGGCGGTCAAGAGCTATGCCCAGAAGAACCCGCATTCGATGGGGGAATGGGTCTCGACCTCGAAAACCAAGGTCAGCTCGATGCCGGGCAACGATTTCTATGCCAACGAGAAATCGGCCACCATCACCGCCGCGCAGGCGGGCAAGGCCCGGATCGAGTTCATCGGCGCCGATGGCAGCGTGACGGAGCTGAAGAAGAACTGGCAGCTGGACGAAGGCACCGTTGCCGATGCGACGTTCATGTCGGTCAAGGCGCTGGGTGCCTTCCTGGACGATGCCATCGAGGACACCAAGGCCGACGGCACCATGTTCTCGCTGCACATGAAGGCCACGATGATGAAGGTTTCGGACCCGATCATTTTTGGCCATGCGGTCAAGGCCTGGCTGGCGCCGGTGTTCGAGAAATTCGGCGACCGCATGGCGGCGCTGGGGGTGAACCCGAACTCCGGTCTGGGCGACCTGCTGGAGCGGGTGAAGGGTGACGCCGAGATCCTGGCCGCCATCGACGCGGTGAAGGCGGATCGTCCGGCCATGTACATGGTCGACAGCGACAAGGGCATCACCAACCTGCACGTGCCGTCTGACGTGATCATCGACGCCTCGATGCCCGCCGTGATCCGCGCGGGCGGCAAGGGCTGGGACGAGACCGGCGCCAAGGGCGACACCAACTGCGTTATCCCCGACCGCTGCTATGCGACCGTCTATGATGAGACCATCAACTTCTTCAAGGCCAACGGCGCGCTGGACGTGACCACCGCCGGTTCGGTCGCCAATGTCGGCCTGATGGCGCAGAAGGCCGAGGAATACGGGTCGCACCCGACCACGTTCGAGGCACCCGCCGATGGCACCATCCGTATCGTGCTGGCCAATGGCGACGTGCTGCATTCGCATGCGGTCGAGGCGGGCGATATCTGGCGTGCCTGCACCGTCAAGAAGGCGCCCATCGAGAACTGGATCCAGCTGGCGATGGACCGTCAGCGCCTGACCGGGTCCGAGGCGATCTTCTGGCTGGATGCCAACCGCGCCCATGACGCGCAGCTGATCGCCTATGTCAAACCGGTGCTCGAAGCGGCGGGCGTGGCCGACAAGTTCCAGATCCTGGCACCGCGCGAGGCGACGGCGCAATCGCTGAAGACCATCACCGCAGGCAAGGACAGCATCGCCATCACCGGCAACGTGCTGCGCGATTACCTGACCGACCTGTTCCCGATCCTGGAGTTGGGCACCAGCGCCAAGATGCTGTCGATCGTCAAGCTGATGCAGGGCGGCGGGCTGTTCGAGACCGGCGCCGGTGGTTCGGCCCCGAAACATGTGCAGCAGCTGGTCGAGGAAAACCACCTGCGCTGGGATTCGATGGGTGAATTCTGCGCGCTGGGGGAAAGCCTGAACTTCCTCGCCGACAGCCGCGGCAATGCCAAGGCCGGGGTGCTGGGCCGCGCCGCCGAGGCGGCGACCCAGGGTATTCTGGATTTCAACCGCAGTCCCAGCCGCAAGGTGGGTCAGCCCGACAACCGCGACAGCCATTACTGGTTCGCCCGCTACTGGGCCGAGGCGCTGGCGGCGCAATCCGACGATGCCGATCTGGCCGCCGAATTCGCCCCGCTGGCCAAGGCGCTGGCTGATGGCGAACAGGCGATCCTGACCGAACTGGCCGCAGCCCAGGGCAAATCCGCCGATATCGGCGGCTATTACAAGCCCTCGGCCGAGAAGAAGGCCGCGATCATGCGGCCGTCTGCGACGCTGAACGCGATCATCGGCTGAGCCTGATGGTTTGAAAGTTCAGGGGCGCGGGGGATAACCCTCGCGCCCTTTTTCGTGTCAGCCCAAACGCGGGAACACGGCGGTTTTCTTGACCGTACTGTAGACAAAACTGGTGTCGATCGAGGCGATGCCGCCGATGGGGTGGATGCGGGTGCGGATGAACTGTTCGTAAGCATCGAGCCCCGACACCACCACCCGCAGCTGGTAATCCATCGCGCCGGTCATGATGTGACATTCCAGCACCTCGTCGATCTGGCGCACGCGGGTTTCGAACCGCTGCACGTCCTCCTGATTGTGGCGTTCCAGCCGGATGCGCACAAAGACGGTGATCGGCAGCCCATAGGCGGCCGGATCCACATCGACCGAGAAGCCTCGGATGGCGCCGCTCTTTTCAAGATTGCGCAGGCGGCGCAGGCAGGGCGAGGGCGAGAGACTCACCTTTTCGGCCAGATCCTGGTTGGTCATGCGCCCGTCCTGTTGCAGGGCGCGGATGATCTGACGATCTTTGCTATCCATTTTCATCTTCTTTGGCAGAAACTGCTAATACTAGAGCATCTATTGGCAGTATTTGCAATCTAGTCGCAGTTTGACTTGGCTATCCTGTCCGCAACATCAGATCAGGAGAACCCGCCATGACCCATGCCAAGGGCTTTGCCAGCCGCGCCATTCACCACGCCTATGATCCGCTGGATCACGAGGGCGCGCTAACGCCGCCGCTCCATCTGACCTCGACCTTTGCGTTCGAGACCGCCGAGGCCGGGGGCGAGATGTTCGCGGGCGAACGTCAGGGGCATATCTATTCGCGTATCTCGAACCCGACGCTCGACCTGCTGGAACAGCGCATCGCCACGCTCGAAGGGGCCGAGGCCGGGCTGGCGCTGTCCTCGGGCATGGGCGCGATCACCGCCGTTCTGTGGACACTGTTGTCGCCCGGCGACGAGGTGATCGTGGACAAGACGCTTTATGGCTGCACCTTTTCCTATATGCGGCACGGGCTGGCGAAATGGGGGGTGACCATCACCCATATGGACCTGACCGACCCCGAGAACCTGAAAACCGCGATCAGCGACAAGACCCGCGTGGTCTATTTCGAGACGCCGGCCAACCCGAACATGCGGCTGGTCGATATCGCGGCGGTGAGCGAGATCGCGCACGGCGCTGGTGCCTCGGTCGTGGTCGACAATACCTATGCCACCCCTTACCTGACCCGGCCCATCGAGATGGGCGCCGATATCGTGCTGCATTCGGCCACCAAATATCTGGGCGGTCATGGCGATGTGGTGGCGGGCCTTGTGGTGGGCGGTGCCGAGCAGATCGCCGAGATCCGCCTGTATGGCATGAAGGATATGACCGGCGCCGTCATGGCCCCGTTCAACGCGATGCTGATCCTGCGCGGGCTGAAAACGCTGGCGCTGCGGATGGATCGGCATTGCGCCTCGGCCCAGGTGGTGGCCGAATGGCTGGCCGCGCATCCGGCGGTGGGCGAGGTGTATTTCCCCGGTCTGGCGTCTTTCTCGCAGCACGAGCTGGCGAACCGGCAGATGGCCCAGCCCGGCGCGATGATCGCGTTCGAGCTCAAGGGCGGCATGGATGCGGGCCGGGCGATGATGAACCGGCTGTCGATGATCGCCCGCGCGGTATCGCTGGGCGATGCCGAGACGCTGATCCAGCATCCCGCCTCGATGACCCATTCCACCTATACGCCCGAGGAACGGGCCGAACACGGCATCAGCGACGGGTTGGTCCGCCTGTCGGTCGGTCTGGAAGAGGTCGAGGACATCCTTGCCGATTTGGCGCAGTCGCTGGACGCACCCCAGGTTCAGGCTGCCGCCTGAGGGCGGTGGCAGCCGCGCGCCTCGGGGAGTGGCGCGCGGCCGCCGAATACCCTCTGTCCGGACCGATGCGCGGGGCAAACCCGGCGTTGAAAATCTGCGCGACCGGAGCAGGGAGATGATAGACTTCGCCGGGCGGGTCTGATCCCGCATTGCAAGGAGAGCGCCGATGAGCACGCCGCAGGACCTTAGCCATCTCAAGACCATCGAGCAGCGCATCCTGTGGCTGTCGCACTGGATGATCCACCACGCCAATCACATCCGCCCCAAGGTGGACGGGATCAAGATCGGCGGGCATCAGGCCAGCTCGGCCTCGATGGTGTCGATCATGACGGCGCTCTATTTCAGCGCGCTGCGCCCCGAGGACCGGGTGGCGGTGAAACCCCATGCCAGCCCGGTGTTCCATGCCATCCAGTATCTGATGGGCAACCTGGACCGCGCGCGGATGGAGAATTTCCGTGGCTATGGCGGGGTGCAATCCTATCCCAGCCGCACCAAGGATGTGGATGACGTCGATTTCTCCACCGGCTCTGTCGGGCTGGGCGTGGCTGTCACCGCCTTTGCCGCGCTGGTGCAGGACTATATCGCGGCCAAGGATTGGGGGCAGGGCGCGCCCATGGGCCGGATGGTGGCGCTGGTGGGCGATGCCGAACTGGACGAGGGCAATGTTTACGAGACCCTGCAAGAGGGGTGGAAGAACGACCTGCGCAATTGCTGGTGGATCATCGACTATAACCGCCAGTCGCTGGACGGGATCGTACGCGAGGGTCTTTTCGAGCGGGTCGAGAAGATTTTCGACGCCTTTGGCTGGGACGTGGTGCGGATCAAGTATGGCGCCCTGCAAAGGGCCGCGTTTCAGGAGCCGGGCGGCGACAAGCTGCGCGCCTGGATCGACGCCTGCCCGAACCAGCAATATTCGGCGCTGACCTTCATGGGCGGTGCGGTCTGGCGCAAGCGCCTGATGGAGGATCTGGGCGATCAGGGGGACGTGTCCGCCTTGCTCGACCGACGCAGCGACGACGAGCTGGCCGAGTTGATGGAGAACCTTGGCGGCAATTGCGTGGCCACCATGGCCGAGACATTCGCCGCTATCGACCATGACCGGCCCACCTGTTTCCTGGCCTATACGGTCAAGGGCTGGGGCACGCCCATCGCGGGGCACAAGGACAATCATGGTGGGCTGATGAACAAGACCCAGTTCGCCGCCTGGCAGACACATATGGGTGTGCCCGAGGGGCAGGAATGGGAGCCGTTGGCCACCGTTGCCGACCCCGCCGCGCTGCGCGCGTTTCTGGACGGGGTGCCGTTTTTCGCCAAGGGGCGGCGGCGGTTTTCCGATGCCCGCCTTGCCGTGCCGGGGATCGAGATTGCGAGCGACCGCGAGATCTCGACCCAGGCGGCCTTTGGCAAGGCGCTGGACGATCTCAGCAAGGGCGACAGCGAGCTGGCGGCGCGCATCGTCACCACCTCGCCCGATGTGACCGGCACCACCAACCTTGGTCCCTGGGTGAACCGGCGCAAGCTGTTTGCCCGCAAGGATCAGGCGGACGCCTTTATCGAGCACAAGATTCCCTCGACCGCGAAATGGGAGTTCACCCCCAAGGGCCAGCATATCGAGCTGGGCATCGCCGAGATGAACCTGATGCTGCTGTTGGGCGCGGCGGGGCTGAGCCATTCGCTGTTCGGCAAGCGGCTGATCCCGGTCGGCACGGTCTATGACCCGTTTGTGGCGCGCGGTCTCGATGCGCTGAACTATGCCTGTTACCAGGATGCGCGGTTCCTGCTGGTGGGCACGCCCTCGGGCGTGACGCTGGCACCTGAAGGCGGGGCGCATCAATCCATCGGTTCGCCGCTGATCGGGATGAGCCAGGACGGGCTGGCCGCGTTCGAACCCGCCTTTGCCGACGAGCTGGCAGTGATCATGGAATGGGCCTTCGACTATCTGCAACGCGATGGCGAGGGTGATCCGGACGAGCGCACATGGCTGCGCGACGAGACCGGGGGCAGCGTCTATCTCAGGCTCTCGACCAATCCGATCGAACAACCGGGCAAGCGGGTGGACGACGCGTTCCGCCAGGGGGCCATTGACGGCGCCTATTGGCTGCGCAAGCCGGGGCCCAATGCCGAGGTGGTGATCGCCTATCAGGGCGCGGTGGCGCCCGAGGCGATCCGCGCCGCCGGCCTGCTGGGTGAGGCGCGCCGCGATGTCGGCGTGCTGGCGGTGACCTCGGCCGACCGGCTGAACGCGGGCTGGAGCGCCGCGCAGCGGGCGCGGGTGCGCGGCAACCCGGCGGCGCTGTCGCATATCGAACGGCTGATGGGGGAATTGTCGCCGCATTGCCGGCTGGTGACGGTGATCGACGGGCATCCGGCGACGCTGGGCTGGCTGGGCTCGGTGGCCGGGCACCGGACGATCCCGCTGGGGGTCGAGCATTTCGGCCAGACCGGCACCATCGGCGATCTCTACCGCCATTTCGGCATCGACGCGGGCGCGATTGTCGAACGGGTCGAGGGGCTGACCGCCGGTCGCCCGGGGCAACCGGCGCGGCTGGTCGGATAGGGCTTGCCCCCGGCTGCCGGAGAGTGGTTAACCTGTTATGTGCTCAGGCGCGGGTCAAGGGGGCAGGGATTTAAGGAAATCCCTGCTCACAGGATTTCACTTGAAATCCTGTGCCACCGCGCCGCCTGACCGTGGTGCGAGGAGGAGGCCATGCCGCATTTCATCGTCGAATACTCCGGCAATCTCGAGGACGCGCTGGATATCGGCGCGCTTTGCGAAGTGATCCGCGCCACCGCCGAGGGGATCGACACCTTTCCCATGCCCGGCATCCGGGTGCGCGCCTTTCGCGCCGATCACTGGGCGATTGCCGATGGCAATCCCAAACATGGGTTCATCGACATCTCGATCCGCCTGCGCGCGGGCCGCGCGCCCGAGGTGAAACGGGCCGCCGCTACCGAAGTTTTCGAAGCGGTCCGCGCCTTTGTCACCCCGGTGATGGCGCAGCGCTCGCTGGCCCTGTCGCTGGAAATGCGCGACATCGACCCGGACCTGTCGCCCAAGACCGGCTCGATCCGCGATCATCTCTGAATCCGGTCCAGAGATTGCCCTAGCCCCCCTGCGCGATCCGCTGTAATTGCCGGGGATGGACAAGACGCAAAGCTATGACATTTTCCTGATCGCCCCGCCGGGGCTGGAACAGGTGCTGGCTGACGAGGCCACCGCCTGCGGTTTTGATGAACCGCGCGTGGTGCCGGGCGGGGTCGAGACGCGCGGGCCCTGGTCCGAAGTGATGCGCGCCAATCTGGTGCTGCGCGGCGCGGGCCGGGTGCTGGTGCGGATCGGTGGCTTTCCGGCGGTGCATCTGGCGCAGCTCGACAAGCGGGCGCGCAAGTTTGGCTGGGGCGATTTCCTGCGCGCGGATGTGCCGATCCGGGTCGAGGCGGTCAGCCGCAAGTCCAAGATCTATCACGCGGGTGCCGCCAAGCAGCGCGTCGAACGTGCCATCAGTGAAGAGCTGGGCGCCCCCATCTCGGATGAGGCCGATATCCGTCTGATGCTGCGGATCGAGCGCGATTTCTGCACCTTTTCAATCGACACCTCGGGCGAGGCGCTGCACAAGCGCGGCCACAAGGAGGCGGTGGGCAAGGCGCCCATGCGCGAGACCATGGCGGCGCTGTTCCTGCGCCAATGCGGGTTCGACGGGGCCGAGCCGGTGCTGGACCCGATGTGCGGCTCGGGTTCTTTCGTGATCGAGGCCGCGGAATGGGCGGCGGGGCTGATGCCGGGGCGCTCGCGCAGCTTTGCCTTTGAGCAGCTGGCAGGATTCGACGCCGCCCAGTGGCAGGCGCTGCGCAACGCGGCGGGCGCGGGCGGCAGGCCCGAAAGCCTGTACAGCGGTTCGGACCGCAACGCGGGCGCCATCGAGGCCAGCCGCGCCAATGCCGAACGTGCCGGCGTCAGCGATTTCTGCGCCTTTCATCAACGCCCGGTCAGCGATATCCGCCCGCCCGAGGGGCGGCCCGGTCTGGTCATCGTCAACCCGCCCTATGGCGCCCGGATCGGCGATCAGGCGCGGCTGCGCTCGCTCTACGGCAGCCTTGGCAAGGTGCTGATGGAACGCTTCAGCGGCTGGCGTGTTGGGCTGATCACCTCAGAGATGAGCTTGGCGCGGTCGACGCGGTTGCCGTTTCAGGCGCCCGGCCCGGTGGTCGATCACGGCGGTATCAAGGTGCGGCTTTACCAGTCGGTCCGGCTGCGCTGATCGGGCCGCAAATGCCGCTTGACGGGTGCGGGCGCAAAAGGCAGATGCGTCACGCGCGCAACCGGTCTAGTCTGGCCGCACGTCGCCCCGAGACAGGAGAGACCCGTGGCCCACGAGGCGCAGAAAGCCATCGCGCGCAATTCGCTGCTGATCCGGTCGTTGCCGGAACAGCATGTGGACGCCTTGTTGAATCAGGCGGTTTGGCGCAGCTATGACCGGGGTGAGACGCTGTTCCTGCAAGAGGAAAAGGCGCAGGCGATCCATGTGGTGATCGACGGTTGGGTCAAGCTGTTCCGGATGACGCCGACCGGGTCCGAGGCGGTGGTGAGCGTGTTCACCCGGGGCGAGAGCTTTGGCGAGGCGGTGGCGCTGCGCAACACGCCCTACCCGGTCTCGGCCGAGGCGGTGACGCCCTGCGACGTGATGCATATCCCCAGCCCCGTCTTTGTCTCGCTGATGCGGCGCGACCCCGAGATCTGTATCTCGATCCTGGCCACCACGTTTGGCCATCTGCATTCGCTGGTGGCGCAGCTGGAACAGCTGAAGGCGCAGACCGGGGCGCAGCGGGTGGCCGAGTTCCTGCTGGAACTGTGCGATTGTGAGGATGGCCCCTGCGAGGTGACGCTACCTTATGACAAGATGCTGATCGCGGGCCGCCTGGGCATGAAACCCGAAAGCCTGAGCCGCGCCTTCTCGCGGCTCAAGTCGGCGGGGGTGACCGTTCAGCGCAACCATGCCGAGATCGAGGATATCGCGCTGTTGCGCGACTATGCCGAAAGCGATCCGGCCGATAGCTGGAGCAAGTCATGACGACCCGGTTGCAGGCGGTTCTGGCCGCTATCGACAGCGCCAACGGTGCCGACCCGCGCCTGGACGAGGGGCGGCCCGAGGCGCTGCTTTACGGCGAGCGAATGAGCGCCGAACTGGCACGGCTGGTGCCCGATGCGCCGGATGTGTTGCAGATTGCGGCGCGAGGCCAGCATGTGGAGCGTTGGAAACTGGCGCGCGCCACATATCCCGAGGGCCGCGCCGGATACCTGGCCTGGCGCCGGGCGCAGGCGGTGCACCATGCCGAGGTGGTGGGCCGGCTGATGTCCGAGGCCGGATATGGCGCCGAGGATATCGAGGCGGCGGGCCGGATGCTGCGCAAGGAAGGCATCAAGCGCGACCCGTTGGTGCAGGCGCTGGAGGATGTGATCTGTTTCGTCTTCCTGCGCTGGTATTTCGCGCCCTTCGCGGCCAAGCACAGCCCTGAAAAGGTGCAGGACATCGTCGAAAAGACCGCGCGCAAGATGTCTGTGCCCGCGCGCGCGCGGGTACTGGAGGAATTCGACCTGCCCGCCGATCTGGCCGCCGCTTTCGCGGGCTGAGCCCGGCCTCAGCCGTAGCGCGCCGCGCTGGCCAGTGCGGTCTGCATCTCCGCGACCAGATGTTGCATGAGGTCTGCGGTCGACAGCCGCCGCGCCAGACCCAGCCCCTGACCGGCCCAGAGCGAGAGGAACTCCGGGTTCTGTTGTTTGGCGGCCTCGGCGCGCAAGGCGCGGGTCAGCGCGTTCTGATAGGGAAAGTCGAGCAACCGGTCGGGCGTGGCCTCGCCATCGGCGATGACGCGGTTACGGATGCCGCGTGCGGGGCGCCCGGAAAAGGCGCGGGTGAGGGTGGTGTCGGTCTCTTTCGCGGTCAGGATCGCCTGCTTGTGCGCCTCGGGAATGCCGGCTTCGGTCGTGGTCAGAAAGGCGGTGCCGATCTGTGCCGCGCTGGCGCCCAGTGAAAGGGCGGCGGCGATGCCGCGCCCGTCGGTGATGCCGCCCGAGGCGACCACCGGCACGCCGACAGCCGAGACCACCTGCGGCACCAGCGCCATGGTGCCCACCATCGCGCGGGTCAGATCTGCGCCGAACCCGGCCCGGTGGCCGCCCGCCTCGGAGCCCTGCGCGATCACCGCGTCGACCCCTGCCGCCTCGAGCGCCTGCGCCTCGGCAACGCTGGTGGCGGTGCCCATCACCAGCATGCCGCGTTGCCGGGCGCGGTCGATGACCCAATCGGGCATGATGCCGAAGGCAAAGCTGAAGACCGAGGCGCCGCTGTCCAGCACCTGCTCCACCTGCGCCTCGAAATCGAACTCGGTCCCGTTGATCGTGCCGGGCGGGGTGATCCCCAGCGCCTGGTAATGCGGCCGCACGAAGTCGAGCGCGGGGCCTGGATCGGCGGGAAAGGGTGGCGGATCGAGCGGCGCGAACAGGTTGACGGCAAAGCCCGCATTGCTGCCCTCGCGCACGCGGGCGGCATTGGCGCCGATCCGGTCGGGTTGCAGATAGGACACCCCCATGCTGCCCAGCCCGCCGGCCTTGCCCACCGCCATCACCATCTCGGGCGTGTCGCCGCCGCCGGCCATCGGCGCCTGGATGATCGGATGGTCGAGCGCCAGACGCTCCATCAAGCTGTTTCGGTACATGTCGGACCCTGCCTTGCTGGTGTTGCCCTGATACTAGGCCCGATTGCTGCCGGAACCCAATGAAGAGCTGCGATCGGAGCTATCGGGGATCGAGATATCATTGGCAGGGCGGCGCGCGCGCGCTATCTTTCCTTTGGATGCCAAGGGCCATGATCAATCTGGAAAAGTGAACGCATGGATATTGCCGATCTCCGCTTCTTCGACTGCGTGGCGCGCGTGGGGAACATGAACCGCGCCGCGGCCGAGCTGAACACGGTGCAATCCAATGTCACCGCCCGCATCCGCAATCTGGAACATGATCTGGGGGTGGTGCTGTTTCATCGCCACAGCCGTGGGGTCGCGGTGACGGCGGCGGGAGAGGTGCTGTTGCCCTATGCGCGTCAGGTCATGACCCTGCTGGGTGATGCCCGCAAGGCGGTGACCCAGGATGGCGCGCCCGAGGGGCCGCTGAACCTGGGGTCGCTGGAAACGGTGCTGGCGCTGCATCTGGCGCCGGTCCTGTCCGAGTTCGCCGGGGCGCATCCGGCGGTGGATCTCTCGATCCAGACCGGCACCAGCCGCGAGCTGGTCGAGATGGTGCTGACCCATGGTGTAGAGGGGGCGCTGGTCTGCGGGCCGGTGGCGCATCCCGAGCTGGAGGCGATGCCGGTGTTTCGCGAGGATCTGTGCATCGTGGCCCGTTGCGACGGGCGCAGCCTGGGTCAGGTTCTGGGCGCGCCGGGGGTGCGCCAGTTGGTGCTGCGGCTGGGCTGTTCCTATCGTCAGCGGCTGGAGGATGTGCTGGCGCGGCGCGGTGTGGTGGGGGTGCGGACGCTGGAATTCGGCACGCTCGATGCGATCCGCGCAGGTGTTGCGGCGGGGGTCGGCATCACCCTGATGCCGCGCCGGCTGGTTACCCGTGTCTGGGGCGAGGCAGGTCTGGCCCTGCATCCGCTGGAGCCGGGCGAGGCCGAGGTCACCACCGATTTCATCCGCCGCAAGTCCGCCTATGTCTCGCCCGCGCAACGGGCGTTTCTGGAGGCGCTGACGCGCGACCCGCCGATCCGCATGGCGGGCTGAGGGCGTAACGCGGGGCCGGGATCATCATTGAACTGGATTCATATGCTGACTTCGCAGGCCTGTCCGGACGGCTGGTTCTGATCGTAGCCGTGCAGCAGGTATTCGAGCAGCGCCCCGCGCTGGACGCAATAGCGCTCTGTCGAGACGGGGTTCATCAGACCCAGGTCCAGCGTTCGGGGCAGATGTGCAAAGGATAGCAACAGCGCCCCGCCCTCTACATAGATGATCTCGTCATCGTTGAAATACAGCTTTGTCACCTCGGCATAGGCGGTCGGCGTCAGGCGCGTTACACCTTCTACGCCGGTCAGGGCAATCGCGGGAACAACGGCAAACGGATCCCCGAGCAGCAGTTCGGCGGTGTCGCTTTCGATCATCACCGGTTGATTGGGCAGCATGACCATCTCACGCGTGTTACCGATCACCCCCGGTGCAATGGCAAGTAGACGGGCCGATCTGGACATCGCGATGCGCTCTCTGGTCACGGCCGTGACCGGTCTTGGCCCGCTGTCGAAGGTTGCGACCAGATCGCCGGCGGCGATTGCCTCGACCGGGCGCCAGCCAAGGTTGGTCGCAATCCGCGTGCCGGGCAGAAAGCCGGTGAAAACATCGGGATCATACGAGAGGGAGCGGTCGACCGCGTCCTGATCGAACCCGAGGAATTCGCCCAGACGCTGGACAATCGACATGTTGTCATCCCGCAGGGGTTCAGGCCGTGCGGAACAGTGGAACGGGCCGGTGCCATGCGACAACGAAACCCCGGTAAAGGAACGGTCTTGCAACATTTGCTCTGCCTCGTTTTTTCAATCAGGCTACCGGCGGAGGATGTCGCAGCGTTAAGGTTTTCGACGCTTTACCCCCCGATGCGCATCGGGAGCAGATCGAAGGATCAGTATGATTACGTCCAAAAGATCATATTCTGTCGAAAGCGGTGGGTCAGAGATTTCAAGACCGCAAGGCAGCTATCTTGCGATAGGGCCGATGTCTGAAAGACAGCCATTGTCATACCAATGACGGTTTGCCCTAGAGCGTTGACCGCGCAACAATTCTTTCGGGTGGTTGGGCATTCCGGATGTATCGCGCATCCTGATCTCAGAGAGGAAATAAACCCAAATGCTCAAGTCATTCTTGCGTAAGCAAGATGGGTTCGCGTCTGTCGAATTTGTCGTTCTGACCTGCCTTGCCCTGTGCTTCGCCGCGTCTATCGTTGATGTCACTTCGACGCATGCCGACAACCTCACCGTGAAGATCGTAGGGGGAGATCGTGGTTCCGAAAGAGATGATCAATCCGCATCGGCAATAACGCCCTGTAGCGAGACGACAGAGCGGTCCAGCAGACGGCCCATTTCCGATAGCTGTATCTCCGAAGGCGGGGAGTTGTGACTGGCGGCCTGGAGTTCCAGGTCTTGTAGAACCGCGACCAATGCCTCGGCACCGACAATGGCGGCGGTCCCCTTGAACCTGTGCAGTTCGGATGCCACGGTTGCTAGGTCCAGTTCGGTGCTCTGTGTCAGACAGTTCACCCGCTTCAGGCTTTTCCGGCCATCGTCGAGAAAGGCCGCAAGCAAATCGGCGGTCTTGTCGCGACCAAAAGTCATTCGCATCTCTTCGACGTTCGCCGGATTGATCAACGCCGCTTCGGTTGTCACTTGCGATACTGGGCCGGGGGCCTGTCCGCTTGCCGCCGAGGCGATCTCGTCAACCAGGGCCTTGAAGGAGAACGGTTTGGCGATGACCCGGTCGAAACCTGCCTCGACAAAACGTTTCCGGTCGTCGGCAAGCACATGGGCGGTGACCGCAAAGACCGGCGTATCCTTTGAAAGGCCATTTCCCTTGTGGATCAGGTGCAAGGCGTCGACGCCGCTGATGCCTGGCATGCTGATATCCATCAGGATGCAGTCGAAACGCTGTTGAGCCGCCAGTTCGACCCCCTCGAGGCCATTGCTGGCCATCGTCACCTTGATATTGGATGCAGCCAGCGCCTCGCCGATCACCATGCGATTGATTTCGTTGTCTTCAACCACGAGAACGTCGAGCGCCCCGAGAGAGGCGCCGGTGGCGGGCTCGGGGAGGCCGTCGCGTGCCGCATTTTCCGTGTCTGGCGCCGGTTCCCATGCACGGATCAGAGGGATTCGGAACCAGAACGTACTGCCCTCACCGGGGCTGCTTGTGACCCCGATACTGCCGTTCATGGCAGCGATGATCCGACGCGTGATGCCCAGACCCAGACCGGTGCCGGAACTGAGATGCGAAAAGGAGGCGTCTTGTGTAAAGAAATCGTCGAAGATGCGCACCTGGTCGTCCTGCGCGATGCCGATGCCGTCGTCCTGCACGCGAAACTCCAGCTCGCCGGTGGCGGAGTGAACGAGAACCCTTAGGGATATCGTGCCGTTATGCGTGAACTTGGCCGCATTGTTCAGCAGGTTGACCAGCACCTGCCGCAGGTGATGCGCGTCGACCTCGACATATCCCAGTTCTGCCGGGAAAGCGGACAGAGACAAGGCGTTGCCGTTCTTTGCAGCGAGAATGCGCTGCTGGTCGATCACGCCCGAGACCAGTTCGTGCAGGTCGCAGGCCGCGGCTTCGATGCGCAGGTGTTTCGAGGTGTCGCTGGCCACCTGAAGAACGTTGTTGACGTGATGAAGCAATGTCGCGGCGGCGTTCTCGGTGACCCGCATGTAGCGCAGCTGGGTTTCGGTCAGTCTGGTGTTCCCAAGCAGTTCGAGCGCCGCCATGATGCCGTGCAGGGGCGTGCGCATCTCGTGGCTCATGGTGTTCAACAGCCGTTCCTTGGCGCGTTCCCCGGCCAATGCGATGTGGTGCGCCTCTCTCAGTTCGCCTTCCTTTTCGAGGTCGAGGGTAAGGTCTCGGATGTAAGCCACGAAGATGCGGCCATCGGGACCGTTGCCGCTGGAAAGCGAGATCTCGACCGGAAACTCGGTCCCATCGCTGCGCAAGGCGCGCGACCGGTTGCCCTCGCGTCCGATGAGCGTGGCATGCCCGGTTGCAAAGTACCGGTGCACGCCGGCCTTGTGTGCCCTGCGCAGATCGGGCGGCACAAGCAGCGTGCCGACATCGGCGCCGATCGCCTCGGCCCGGGAAAAGCCGAATGACGTTTCGGCTGCCATGTTGTATTCGATGATGCGCATTTTCTTGTCGCTGACGACAATCGGAACCGGCGAGGTCGAAATGACCGAGGAGAGCCGCGCGCCCGTCAGCTCGGCCTCGTACATCGAGCGGCGCAGCTTTCGGCTTGTGTTCCAGACTATCAGGATCACGCCGGCAAGCAGCAGGAACAGCAACAGTGTGGAAAGACCGGCGATGGACAGCGCCGACAGGACGTCGTGCCGGCCACGATCCGATTGCAGTGTCGAAACCGCAACCCCGGAGAGGGAGAGATTGCGCAGATGCGCGCCGATCGTTCGCGTTTCACGGGTGAATTCCGCCCATCGGTCAAGCAACTCTACATCGCTTGCGTCGATGATCGGGACAGCCCAGTCGAAGTAGCGTTGGATTGCATCAAAGGAACCCGCGGATCGGGGGTTTTCGCGGACCTCTGAATAGAGCGGGCTTTCGGATATGGTTGCGATCCGGCTGTAGAGCACGTCGAAATTGCGTCTTACCGCGTCCATGCTGTCCTGTGCCCTAGGTACTGCACCCTGGGTGAGCAGGGTTTCGACCTCGAGCCGGAATTGCAGATATTCGACTTCGGCCTGGGCCAGGTTCCAGGGGATATTGTCGGAATCCGCGCGCCGAAATGCAGCGAACTGGTTCACCACGCTGACCGTGCTGACCACGACCACGCCGAGCAGCAACGCCAGGACAGCGCCAGTGGCGCTGCTCCTAAGGTATTTTTTCAGTGTCATGCGCGTCAAATCTGGCCACTCCGCCGGTGAAGGCCGGGATCAGTCAGCCACGACAATACGGTCGAGTTGCCAGATGCTGCGAGAGTAGATCAGTTCGGTCTGATACGCCGTCGACTGGTCATAGGGATAGATGATCCAGAGCGGCCCCTTGTCTCGGATGCTCATGTGCTTGCCGTCGCGCAGATAGGCGATGATCGGTCCATCGTCCGTGGCATCGGATGTCGGTATTGCGATGGAGTAGTTGTTGATGGCTGTCGCCTCAAGGGTGCTGCCCTGGGCGTCGATATGTTCGAGTAGCTTCGCCAAACGCACTCCGGTGAATGTCACGAGACCCGAGGTCCAGATTGTCGATGTCGTGATCTCGGCGGTGCCCATGGCCTTTAGCATCTCAAGGTCGAAGGCGGCCACCCCAGATGCATTGCCGTTTCCGATTTTCCCCGTGACCGTCAGGACGACTTGTCCGGTCGGATCGGAAAGCGTTCCCGCCCCGGCGGGAAGCACAGATATCAGCAGAACGGCAAGATATGCGGCGATAGCTCTGATCAAGTCCACTTCCTTTCTTCTGTCCGCGGTGGGGTGCTGGGTATGTGGCACAGTGATTGCAGAAAAAAGACGGTAAAGCAGCCTATCGTTAGCGTATGATCCTATACTTTAGAACGTAATTTGGGATCGAAGGTTTGCGCGCACACGCCAATGAACCGGGAAGCGATGATCCAACGCGCTTCTTTGGGTTTGCCCATTTTGATATGAATTGACCAAAGGGAAGGGCGAATACGATCGGACAACTCGGTTGAACAGGCTTTGAAGAATTCAAGATACCCATGCGGATACTGATTGCTGACGACCACCATCTAGTACGCGAGACCATCGGTGCCTTTATCGAGGCCAAGATGGATGTTCGGGTGGAGAAGGCAGACAATCTGACCGAGGCCTGTGATATCGTCGAACGGGAAGGTGCATTCGATCTGGTCTTGCTCGACTATGACATGCCAGGGATGGATGGGTTGAACGGTCTCAAGCGAATGATCTCGCTACACGCGGATCGTCCCGTGGCGCTGCTGTCGGGCGCGGCGTCCCGGCGGATTGCCGAGAATGCCCTGGCGCTTGGTGCTGCGGGATTCATCCCGAAAACCATGAACGCGCGGTCAATGGTTCTGGCGGTCCGGTTCATGGTCGAGGGCGAGGTATTCGCGCCCTTCGATTTTCTGTTCGGCGAGGCAGAGGAAACGCCATGGGAACTGACGGGCCGGGAAAAGGATGTTTTGCAGGGCATCTGCAACGGGTGGTCCAACAAGGAAATCGCGCGTGAACTGGCCGTGCACGAGACCACCGTCAAGATGCATGTCCGGGCCCTGACGAAGAAGATGAATGCCAAGAACCGCACCCATGCCGCAATGCTTGCGCGCGAGAACGGTTTTTCCTGAACCGACTTGTCGAGGATGCCGCCCGGCTAGCTTTTGATGCGATCGATGGGGCGCGGTGCTCAACCCAGCGCGGTAAAGCCTGCGTCCAGCGCTGACAGGATGTCGGTGACATCCTGCGCGCTCAGCACGAGTGGCGGCGACAGGATGATATTGGGGCCCGAGACTCGCAGCATCACCCCGGTCCGATACGCCGTCTCGTAGACGGTGTTCATCGTCGCGGCGCCGGCGGGGGTCTTGCTGGCGCGGTCGGCGACCACCTCGAGTGCCGCCATCAGACCATGACCGCCGCGAACATCGCCGATCATTTCGTGCTTGGCGGCCAGCGCTTGCAGGCCGGAATACAGCTCGGCCCCCCGCGCGGCGGCATTGCTGGCGACATCAGCTTTCAGTGTTTCCTTCAGGCAGACCACCGCCGCCGCTGCGCCCACCGGGTGACCGGAATAGGTATAGCCGTGGCTGATTGCGCCCTTGCCGCTGGTGTCGCCCTCGAACACCTCGGTCATCCGCGCGCCGATCAGCACCGCGCCAAAGGGGAAATAGCCGTTGGTGATTGCCTTGGCGGTGCACATCATGTCCGGCTGCACCCCCCACAGGCGCGACCCCGACCAGGCGCCGGTGCGGCCGAACGCGGTGATCACCTCATCGGCGATCAGCAGGATGCCGTTGCGGTCGCAGATCTCGCGCACCATCGGCATGAAGCTTTCATGCGGCGGGATCACTCCGCCCGCACCCAGGATCGGCTCCATGATGAAGGCGGCGATGGTTTCAGCCCCCTGAAAGGCGATCTCGTCCTCCAGCGCCTGCGCGCACAGCTGCGCCAGCCGCGCCGGGTCGGTCTCGTTGAACGGGTTGCGATAGGTATAGGGGGCGGGAATGTGGAAACAGCCCGGCAGCAGCGGTTCGTAATCGGTGCGGAACTTGTTGTTGCCATTGACCGAGGCGCCGCCGAAATGGGTGCCGTGATAGCCCTTTTTCAGTGACAGGAACTTGGTGCGCTGGGGCTGCCCGCGCAGCTTGTGATACTGCCGCGCCAGACGCAGCGCGGTCTCGACACTGTCCGAGCCGCCCGAGGTATAGAACACGCGCTGAATGCCTTCGGGGGCGAAGAAGTCGCACAGGTCATAGGCCAGCTCGATGGCGGCATCGTTGGTGGTGCCGCGGAAGGTCGAGTAATAGGGCAGGCTGTCGAGCTGCCCGGCTATCGCCTGTTTCACCGCGTCGTTGGAATAGCCCAGGTTGACATTCCACAGCCCGCCGACCGCGTCGATCGTCTCGTGCCCGTCGATATCGCGAATGCGGACACCGGAGGCGCCGGTGATGATCTTGGGCGGATTGGCCTGGGCATCGGCGGGGTGAGTCATCGGCTGCCAGAATTGGCGGGCGTTGTTTTCTTTGATGAAATTGGCGGTTTTCATCGGTTCCTCTCCCTTTGCGGCGGCAGGTCTCTTTGGCTCATGCTTGACACAGGGATTTCTCTATGACAAGCATTTTATGAAACGATGGTTTGAATAATGAACCAATAGGGATGGAGGACCCCCGCCATGGATCAGGCAGCAATCGACGCCCTGCGCACCCGGGTGATCCCGCCGCGCGGCCATGTGATCGGCGGGCGCGTCGAGGGTGGAGGAGAGACGCTTGACGTGATCTCGCCCATCGACGGGAGCGTCCTGACCCAGATCGCGCGGGGCGGCGCGCGCGAGGTCGCGCAGGCGACTGCCGCCGCGCGTCAAGCGTTCAAATCCCGTGTCTGGGCGGGGCAACCGCCCGCCGCCCGCAAGAAGGTGCTGACCCGCTTGGCAGAGCTGATCGAGGCCGAAGCGCTGGACCTTGCGGTGCAGGGGGTGCGCGACAACGGCACCGAGATTTCCATGGCCTTCAAGGCCGAAAGCGGCTCAGCCGCCGGGACCTTTCGCTACTACGCTGAGGTGCTCGACAAGGTCTATGGCGAGATCGCCCCGACCGCGGGCGACATTCTGGGCCTGGTGCACAAGGAACCGGTGGGCGTGGTGGGTGCCATCCTGCCCTGGAACTTCCCCTTGATGATCGGCGCGTGGAAGATCGCGCCGGCGCTGGCCATGGGCAATTCGATCGTGGTGAAACCGGCCGAGAGTGCCTCGCTCTCGATCCTGCGTCTGGCGGAACTGGCGCTGGAGGCGGGGCTGCCCGAAGGCGTGTTCAACGTGGTCACCGGCAAGGGATCCGAGGTGGGCGAGGCAATGGGCCTGTCGATGGAGATCGACATTCTGGTCTTTACCGGCTCGGGCGCGGTCGGGCGGCGGCTGTTGGAATATTCCGCCCGTTCGAACCTGAAACGCTGCTATCTGGAACTGGGTGGCAAGTCGCCCAATGTGGTCTTTGCGGATGTGGCCGATCTGGATCACGCGGCCAAGGTTTCGGCGGCGGGCATCTTTCGCAATTCGGGGCAGGTCTGTGTCGCGGGCTCGCGTCTGATCGTGGAACGGTCGATCCATGACGAATTCGTCGATGCGCTCTGCCGCCATGCCAGCGCGCTCAGGGTGGGCGACCCGCTTGATCTGGGCTCGGCCGTGGGGGCGGTGCATTCGGCGGCGCAACTGGAGCAGAACCTGCGCTTTGTCGAAACCGCCTTGACCGAAGGCGCCGATTGCGCCCTGGGCGGCAAGCGCATCCTCGAGGAGACAGGCGGCTATTACATGCAGCCCACGGTGATGACGGGTGTGGCGCGCGACGCGACGCTGAACCAGCAGGAGGTGTTTGGCCCGGTGCTGGCGGTCAGCGCCTTTGACACCGAGGCAGAGGCTGTCGATCTGGCCAACTCTACCGTCTATGGTCTGGCCTCGGGGCTCTGGACCTCGGACCTCGGCCGCGCGCATCGGATGGTGCGGGCCATCCGCGCCGGTGTGGTACATGTGAACACCTATGGCGGCGCTGATGGCACCGTGCCCTTGGGCGGGGTAGGCCAGTCGGGCAACGGCCATGACAAGAGCCTGCATGCGCTCGACAAATACGTGGACCTGAAAACCGCCTGGATGCAGCTATGACGCCAGAGACCCAGGCCCTTGTCGACCGGCGCGCGCGCCTGTTGGGGCCGAATGTCAGCCTGTTCTATGACGAACCGGTGCATGTGGTCCGGGGGCAGGGGGTCTGGCTGTGGGACAGTGAGGGCAACAAGTACCTCGATTGCTATAACAACGTGCCGCATGTGGGGCATTGTCACCCCCGCGTGGTCGAGGCCATTGCGACGCAGGCCGCGACGCTGAACACCCATACCCGCTACTTGCACGAGGGTATCCTCGACTATGTCGAGGCGCTGACCGCGACATTCGACGCGCCGCTGGACACCGCGATCCTGACCTGCACCGGGTCCGAGGCGAACGATATCGCGCTGCGCATGGCGCAGGCGGTTACCGGCAACACCGGGGTGATCGCGACCGATCACACCTATCACGGCAACACGATGGCGGTGTCGCAACTGTCGCGCACCAATCCGCCGCCGGGCGGGTATTGGGACAACATGGCCTTTGTGCCCGCGCCCGACAGCTATCGCCCCCTGGGTGGCGTTCCCGGCCCGGCGCATGCACAGGCGTTTGCCGCCGCCGTGCAGGGGCAGATCGAGGCACTGGCCGCGCGCGGACACAAGCTCGCCTGCCTGATCATCTGCCCCTATTTTGCCAATGAAGGTTTCCCCGCGCTGGAACCCGGCTGGCTCGCCCCCGCAATCGAGGCCGTGCGCCGCTCGGGCGGTATCGTGATCGCGGATGAGGTGCAGCCCGGTTTTGGCCGCCTGGGCAGCCATTTCTGGGGTCACCAGAAGGCGGGTTTTCTGCCTGACGCGGTGACCCTGGGCAAGCCGATGGCCAACGGCCATCCGGTGGGCGGGGTGGTGACCGGCCCCGGGATCATGGCCGCGTTTCGCAAGCGGTTCCGCTATTTCAACACCTTCGGCGGCAACCCGGTCTCTGCCGCCGCCGCGCTTGCAACGCTGAAGGTGGTCCAGGACGAAGGGTTGATGGAGAACGCGCGCACGGTGGGTGACTATGCCCGCGAGGGCCTGCACGACCTCGCCGGGCGTCACGAATGCATCGGCGATGTGCGCGGGTCGGGGTTGTTCTTTGGGGCCGAGCTGGTGCTGGACCGGGCCGACAAGACCCCCGCCACCGCCTTTGCCAAGCGGGTCGCCAACGCGATGCGGCAACGGGGCGTGCTGCTGAATTTCCTGGGCATCCATTACAACACGCTGAAGATCCGCCCACCGATGCCGTTCAGCCGTGCCAATGCAGACCAGTTGATCGAAACACTGGACACCGTCTTGTCCGAAACGCCGTTAGTGCCGTGACCGTTGCCCTTGCCCATGCCTTGAGACTCTGGGGCCTCGACGGGGCCCGCCATGAACTGGCCGCGCAGCGGGAAAACGAGGTCTGGAAGGTGTCGGACGGCACGCGCCACTATGCGTTGCGGTTTCACCGCCCCGGTTACCGGAGCGAGGCCGAGTTGCACTCGGAGCTTGCCTGGATGGAGATGCTGGGCAAGGCGGAACTGCTGGTTCCGCGACCGGTGCGTCAGGTGGATGGCACCTTGTTGGGCCGGGTCGAGGGTCGGCATGTCAGCCTGCTGGAATGGTTGGAGGGTCGTCCGCTGGGCGAAATGGGGCGCTTGGCGCCGGGACTGGATGCCGAAGCCATGGGCCACATCATCGGGGCGCAGATGGCCCGGATGCACGACCTGTCGGACTGCTGGACGCCGCCCACGGGTTTCCAGCGTCCCGACTGGCGGCGTTCGGGGTTGCTGGGGCCGGACCCGCTCTGGGGTCGGTTCTGGGAACACCCTGACCTTGACCCCGAGCAGCGGCAATTGATGATCGCAACCCGCGAGCGGGCGTTGGCCGGGTTCGAAGGGTTCGCCCCCGATACCGACCAGGGCTTGATCCATGCCGATCTGGTCGCCGAGAATGTGCTGGTCGACCACGATCGCGTGGCGTTCATTGATTTCGACGATAGTGCCTGGGGATACCGGGATTTCGACCTTGCGACGGTTCTGGTCAAGTTCATCGGCCAGCCTGAATACGACCGGCTGCGGGCTGGTCTGTGCGCGGGCTATGCCGTGCGCCGCAAGGTCGAGCCCGGCACGCTCGATTTCATGCTGATGCTGCGGGCGCTGACCTATCCGGGTTGGATCCTGTCGCGGCTGGACGAATCGGGCGGGCGGCAAAGATCGACACGCATGCTGGACACCGCGCTGCGGCTGGCCGGGGATTTCATGGAGGAGAGGCAGAGATGAGCAACAAGACGATCCTGATCGCGGGCACCTATGACACCAAGGATGATGAGCTGAATTACCTCGCCAGCGTGATCGCGGCGCAGGGGGGCGGTGTGCTGTCGATGGATGTCAGCGTGCTGGGCGATCCGTCCCGGCCCACGGATGTCTCCAAGCATGAGGTGGCCGAGGCCGGTGGCAGTTCCATACAGGCGGCCATCGACAGTGGCGACGAGAATGCCGCCATGCAGATCATGGCCCGGGGCGCAGCGGCCAAGGCGTTGGAGCTGTATCTTGCGGGCCGCATCCACGGGGTGATCGTGCTGGGCGGCACCATGGGCACCGATCTGGCGCTGGACCTGTGCGCCGCACTGCCGCTTGGGGTGCCGAAATACATCGTCTCGACCGTCTCGTTCTCGCCCTTGCTGCCGCCCGAGCGGATCCCGGCGGATGTGCAGATGATCCTGTGGGCCGGGGGGCTATACGGGTTGAATTCGATCTGCAAGGCCTCGCTCAGCCAGGCGGCGGGGGCGGTGCTGGGGGCTGCGCGAGCGGTCGAGGCGCCGCATCGTGATCGCCCACTCATCGGCATGACCAGCTTCGGCAAGACGGTGCTGCGCTATATGGTCAGCCTGAAACCGGCGCTTGAGGCGCGCGGATACGAGGTTGCGGTGTTCCACGCGACCGGTATGGGCGGGCGCGCGTTCGAGAGCTTGGCGGCCGAGGGCGCCTTTGCCGCCGTGTTCGATTTCGCGCCACAGGAGGTGGCCAACCACCTTTTTGGCGGTCTCTCGGCGGGGGCCGACCGGATGACCAATGCGGGCAGGCAGGGCATCCCGCAACTGGTGGCGCCGGGCTGTTACGATCTGGTCGATTACGTCGGCTGGCAGGCGCCGCCCCCGGCGCTGGCCGACCGGCCCAGCCACGCCCATAATCGCCTGCTGACCTCGGCGGTGCTGGAGGCGGACGAGCGGCGGCAGGTTGCCCGGGCCATCTGTGGCAAACTGGCTGGCGCACAGGGTCCCGTGACGCTGATGCTGCCCACCGGGGGCTGCAACGAATGGGACCGCCCCGACGCGCCGCTGCATGATGCGGAGGGGCTGGCGGCCTTTTGTGACGAGATCCGCAGTGCTTGCCCGGACAATGCCGAACTGATCGAGCTGGATGACCATATCAACGATGCCGCGTTCTCGGACCGTGCACTGGCGGTGTTCGACGATTGGGTGGCGCGGGGGCTGGTCGGCAAAGGGGGTCAGGGTTCATGATCCCAAGACAACGAGTGCGGCTATGCAAACTGGTGGCAGGCACAGTTCGCCAAATCTGTCATAACATAAAGCGATAAGACGCTGGTCCTTGAGGTGGGTAACCAGGCTCTCGACCCGACGCCGCTTACGTTACAGGCTGCCGAAGCGAGGAAAACCGACCCTCCGGTGTAGGCGCTAGTCCCTTGGGCAGGTTTCAGGAAAGCTGGCGTTGGCGCGGTTGCAGCGAATTGGCGCTTTGTCCCGCATCTTACGAGTTCATGCATCGCGCAGCGAATGGCGATGTTTCCCGAACCGGCCACTCGTGTCCAACGCGGCGAAAGCTAAGTGAGAGCCCGATGCCGACAATCCCCGCAAAGGAGTAAAGCGTCTTATGGCACGGCCAAACGGACTATCTCCTGGGTCGGGTTCTAGTTCTGGTTTCCAGGTTGTCCCCCCACGGCAATTGCGCCGCGTTCGAACACGAGGCACGGGGCAATGATTTGTATCAAAGTTGTGCAACTGCTTTCCAAACATAGTTCCCTTAATTCGAAGGAGCCAAAGTTATGGTGGTAAAGTTTCTTGCTGTCGCTGCTCTGGCAACGTTGTCTGGTTGGGAGATCGATCTGCCGGCCGATACCTCGTTTCCTTCGTCTGCCGACATTATTGACTGCGGTTTCGCGGTCATACAGGTGTCCCGAGCCGATCAAAAGAAACTGGCAACCACCTGGAAATCAAAAGACTTGAAGGAGGATCTGTGTAATACGATCTATCCACTTGTCCTCGCAACTACACAGATGGGTTTCACGCCAGAAAGCTTTACTGTGGAAACGCCTGGTGGACATCATGTCCAAATCATCTTGGTCAAAAAGCGCCTCCGTCTGTCGCCCTGACCCCTCAACCCATCTGCAGAGTGGTTCTGCGTGATAAGGTCACCGATTATCCCCAGAACGGGCGCGTAGCTTGCACGTAGCTGGACTACCAGGAACTGTCCGTGAGTGGACAAATTCAACATTTCTGGCCCGTCGCTCGTTCAGATCGGGGGTCAATTTTGAAGGGCGGCTTCGTCCCGCACAGCGGACATCGCCCGGATATGGCGAAACCTCCGCTGACCGGCAGAAACTGCCAATGAGGTTGACGCGGTAAAGGCTGTGAGCCCGGGCACTGGCCTTCAACCTACACAAAATGTAGGTTTCAGCCATGTACACGATTGGAACCCTTGCCCGTAGAACTGGCACCAAGGTGCAGACCATCCGCTATTACGAGCAGATCGGGTTGATGCCCGAGGCCGGGCGCACGACGGGCGGGCAGCGCCGCTATGACGAGGCGGCGCTGGACCGGTTGGCGTTTATCCGGCACGGGCGGCAGCTGGGCTTTGGGCTGGATGCGATCCGCGAGCTTCTGGCGCTGAATGATCAGCCGGGGCAAAGCTGCTCGGCCTCGGATTCCATTGCCCGGCGGCAGTTGGCGCAGGTGCAACAGCGGCTGGCGCGGTTACGCGCGCTCGAGGCCGAGTTGCAACGGATGATCGACAGTTGCGACGGCCATCGCGGCGGCGATTGCCGCGTGCTCGAAGTGTTGCGCGACCATTCCGAATGCCTGACCGATCACGGCTCGGAGGCGCCGGTTCAGTCGTAGCGGCGCCGGGTCTTGGCCCCATCGTGGGTGATCGCGCAGAGCGACAGCGTATGGTCCATGTTGCGCATCCGGTGGCGCAGCATCTGCCGGGACAGCCGCGCCAGATCCGCCGCATGGGCGGGGTGGTCGGCCACGTTGCGGAACTCGCCTTCGCCCTGATGGTCGAACAGCATCGGCGGCAGGTCGGCGGCAAATTCGACAAGCGTGAAACGCGCGTCTCGCAGGATGGCCAATGCGCCCTCACTGGGGCCAAAGCCGAACTCATGCTGCCAGAGCGTCGGGTCCAGCGGTTCCGAGATGTCCAGCTCGGAAAAGGAGTACTGCCGCCAGTCGGAGGGCGCCTCGCCCGTCAGGAACGGCCGGAGCGAGCGGCCATCGACCGAGTTCGAGATATCCTGCCCGACCCAGTCGAGAATGGTGGGCATCAGGTCGATCGACTCGGTCGGGGCCTCGACCACATGGCCCGCCTTGCAGCCCGGCGCGCGGATGATCAGCGGCGTGAGATAGGCGGCGTCATAGACCGTCATCTTGCCCCAGCTGTGGCGGTCGCCCAGCATCTCGCCATGATCGGCGGTGACCACGATCAGGGTGTCGTCATACTGGCCGGTCTCTTTCAGATGCCCGATCACCCGACCGATATGAGTGTCGACCTCGGTCGCAAGGCCCAGATAGACCGCGCGCAGGGTCTGGACGGTCTCGTCGCTGGGCTCCAGGTCGGGGAAGCCCAGCACGAAACTGGCTGGGCTGGAATAGCGGGTGGCGGGGCCAAAGAAGGGGTGTTCGCCTGCCTCGTCGTCGCGCGTCGACAGCCGCGCGGGCAGGGGCAACTTGGCGGGATCGTACATCGTGTTATAGGGCGCGGGCGCCACCAGCGGCGGATGCGGCCGGATATAGGTGAGATGCGCGAACCAGTTCTGCCCGGCCCAGGCGGGCATGTTGGCAAGGAACTGGTCGGTCAGAAAGGCGGTGTCGCTGTCCTCGGCCCGATACATCGCGGGCCCGTTCAGGCGCGGGGTGCCGTCGGCATCCGGGCGGGGCACATAGACCTGCGCGTAATCGTCAAAGACATAACCGCGGTTCTTGAGATGCGATTGCCAGGGATAGGACATCTCCAGCCGCATCTCGGTCACCTCGTGAAACCCGTTCATCGGGAATTCATAGGTCCTGAGCGCCGGGTCGTTGGCGTCATAGGCGCGCGGATCCTGCGAGGTGTCGGTATAGCCAAAGAGCAGCGGCATATAACCGGCCTTGCGCATCTCGGTCGCGATGTTGGGCGTGTCATGGCGCAGCGGGGTGCCGTTGCGGACCGAGCGGTGGTTCATCGCGTATTGCCCGGTCAGGATCGAGGCGCGCGAGGGGCCGCAGGGGTTGGTTACCGAATAGTGACGGCGAAAGCTGACCGCGTCCTCGGCCAGCGCCCGCAGATGAGGCAAGTCAACGTGATCCGCAAGCGCGCCCCACAGGCAATCGGCCCGCAGCTGGTCGATGATGATGAAGAGAACGTTGCTCTGCCTGCTCATGGTGCGACCCGCTGCTTTCCGATCGCCCAATGGGTAGACAGTTGGCTCTTCCCTGTCCAGCGTCCTGCTGGGCCGTCATGACCCTTGGATCAGTCGATGACGGCGGTGGCCTCGATCTCGACCAGGGCGTCATCCTCGACCAGGCCCGCCACCACCACCATGGCCATGGCCGGGAAATGCCGTCCCATCACCTTGCGATAGCTGGCGCCGATCTCGGCCTGACGGGCCATGTATTCCTTCTTGTCGGTCACGTACCAGGTCAGCCGGGTGATATGCTCGGCCCGGCCCCCGGCGGCCTCGACCACGTCGAGGATGTTGCGCAGCGCCTGTTCCATCTGGCCGATGAAATCATGGCTTTCGAACTGCTGCTGCGCGTTCCAGCCGATTTGCCCGCCGACATAGAGATGCCCGTCGCGGGTCAGCATGCCGTTGGCATAGCCCTTGGCGGGGGCCCAGCCCTCGGGTTGGATGATCTTGTGGGTCATGTCTGGCCTCCGTTTACTGAATGTCCGTGCGCAAGCGGAAGCGCTGGATCTTGCCGGTCTGAGTCTTTGGCAGCGCGTCGATGAACCGGACGCTGCGCGGGTATTTATAGGGGGCGATGGTCGCCTTGACGTGGTCCTGCAAGGTCTTGACCATGAGCGCGTCGCCGGTATGGCCCGGCGCCAGCACCACATGGGCCTCGACGATATGGCCGCGCGCCTCGTCCGGGGCGCCGATGACCCCGCATTCGGCCACCGCCGGATGCGACAGCAGCGCCGCCTCGACCTCGGGCCCGGCGATGTTGTAGCCGGAACTGACGATCATGTCGTCGCTGCGGGCGGCGAAATGCAGATAGCCATCCGCATCCATAACGAAACTGTCGCCGGTCACGTTCCAGCCGTTCTGCACATAGCCCGCCTGCCGGTCATCGGCCAGATAGCGGCAGCCGGTCGGGCCGCGTACCGCCAGCCGCCCCACCTCGCCGCGCGGGGCCTCGTTGCCTGCCTCGTCAAGGATGCGCACCTGATACCCCGTCACCGGTTTGCCGGTGCAGGCGGGGCGGTGATC